>CARBKU010000265.1 GCA_948946035.1 uncultured Clostridia bacterium | reverse complement strand
GTTATACTATCTTTTTTTTTATCTGATAAATTACTATTATTAATGTCAATCATTGATTCAATTTGAGTTTTATTTGATTGGCTCTCTATGCTTTTTTTTAATCCTATTTTTGATCCTACTGCTCCAGCAGCAAAAATTCCCAAGGAAATTATGGCAGCTCTATATATTCCTTTTAAAGTTTTTCTTTCTTTATTTTCAGTATTTACTTTTCCTTTTTCCATAGTAGGTATTTTGTCTTTTTTGATGGCAATTTTCTCATTTTCAACATCTGATTTATTATCTTTTGTTTTCATTATTTTATTTTTTAAAATTTCTCCATACTTTTTGTTTTCATCATTTAGTTTAAAATTGACTGTAGCTCCATTGCTTCTGCTTTTTAACGCACATTTTATAAATTTTAATTTGTTAATAATTCCCATTTTATGCTTATTTTTAACTATTCCTTCCATAACTGGCAAATTATAATCTATAACTATACCTGCTTTTCTAAGCTCTTCTCTTTTCAATTCTTCACAATGTTTCCTATGCAACAAGGAGTTTTTGGTTTCCATTGTTACTATTTTTACATATTTTTTACTATAGTCTGTATTATGAATCCTATCAAAGTCTTCTAGTGTTTTATATGCTATAGTTTCTACATTCTTTACTTCTTTTTTTGTAAGATTAAACTCTTTCATTATTTTCTTTTTTCTTGATTTTTCAACAATTTTATTGAAGTTTTCTTGGTCTTCTTCTGTTACTTTCCTATGTACTTCTTGTTTATTAGCTTCATCATTTCTTGAAACATAATATTCTCCTAATTTAATATCTGCTATTAAATGTAGTACTGGTCTTTGGATATTTTTACTCATATTAATAATATTATTATCAACTAAATTCATAAATTTCCTCCTTTTGTTTACATAATTTTTATTATAACACATTATTTTCCAATATTCAAGTTATTTTAATTATTTTCCTTTGATATGTATACTATGACTTTTCATTTGCCATTCACATCTTTGCATTAAATTATAATCAATAATTTCTGGTATTCCACTACTAGCTTTAAGTAATTCAATAAACTCACGTAAATCCATTATATGAAAAAAAGCCCCTGTTTCTTCAATTGCATTAAACAATAATTTTTCAACTTCATTCCAATTTCCCTCATGCATAAACTCTGTAATAAGAACAATACAATGTGGTCTTACCCCTCTATCAACATTAATTTTTTCATTATCAACTGTATATAGTTCATTTCCTTGTAAGAATTTTTTTGCTGCACCAGTTAACTGTCCAATAGCCTTTTTTACTTGTTTTTGAATATTTGAAATTCTCCTTGTTTTATAACGCTCATAACCTGCATCTATTACTGACAAATCTTTTGCTTCAATTAAGAAACTTCTTTTTTCGTAATATGTAAATATGTCTGTTAATTCTTGTAATTTATTGCCTTCTTTGAAATTAGGATTTTTGTATAATGTTTTTGGAAATACTGAAATTAGTGCTGATGCAATTTCTTGTTCAAAAGTTCTACCTTCATCTTTATCGTCTATTATAAAACTATATTGATTTTGATTTCCATAAAAACATGACTTAATTGTTGTCCACTTTTCAGTTGTAGTTTCAAGTTCTATAACAGGTATAGTATGTGCACTAGGAAATTTGTATTTATATGTATCCTCTACAGAAACGCAAAAGCAATCATGTGCATATTCTACTTCTTTTGTATATGGTCCAAAATATAATGAGTCCTTTTCTTTAATTAAATCTAAAACTTCTATTGCTTTTTCTTTTGATATTTTTATTTCTCCCCAAGCTACCAATTTATCCATTTCATTTATCAAAGATATTTGAAACATTCCTTCTTTAAGAATTTTAATTAATGCGTTATGTTCCTCAGACTTATATTGAACTTTAGAAATAAATAGTGGACTATCTGGAATGTCTATTATTCTGACTCCAACACATAAATAATCGTCTTTTTTTCCAAAAACTAATTTTAGTGGACAACCAGTTATTAATGCTTTAATACTTGGTGTAATTGTTTTTATATAAGTTTTTCCCCTTTTGGCTCTATACCACAGTCATACCATAGTGATGCTTCTTCTCCTATTCTTTCCTTAGTAAGTGTTTCTAATATATCCATAACTTTTTCTCCTTCTATTTTTACCAATTCTTAATTATTATAACACATATATTTAATTTTTTAAGATAAAATGTTATAATTGTTTTCAAAAAAGGGAAAAATTATGGAATTAAATTATAAAGTAAAAAAAGAGGTTATAAATAAAACTATAAACGAAGTATTATCAAATGAATTTAGAATATCTAATAGACTAAAAACCAAATTAATAAAAGACCAAAAAATCTATCTAAATAATAAAATAGCAGATACACGCAATAGCATAAAATTCAATGATAATATTACAATTGACTTATCAAGTAACGAAAACAATTCAAATATTGTTCCAACTAAAATGGAACTAAATATAATATATGAAGATGAATGGTTTTTAGTTATAAACAAACCTCCAAACCTAGCTATTCATCCTTCTAATTTGCATTATTCTAATTCTTTATCTAATGGAATTAAATATTATTTTGACCAAAAAGGG
>CARBKU010000264.1 GCA_948946035.1 uncultured Clostridia bacterium | reverse complement strand
TTTTATTTATATTTCTAAATTTTATGATATAATCATATTCATTAATAAGGGAGAATTTTATAATGGATAACAAATTTAAAATCACAAAAAAAGCTGGAATATATGGAATAATAGGAAACATATTTTTATTGCTAATAAAGGCACTAGTTGGATTTATTAGTAAAAGTCAAGCAATGATTGCAGACAGTGTAAATAGTGCTGGCGATATTTTTGCATCACTTATGACATTTATAGGTAACAAAATAGCAAGCACTCCAAATGATGAAGATCATAACTTAGGTCATGGAAAAGCTGAATACATATTTTCCATGTTTATTAGCATATCAATGATTTTAGTATCAGCAAAATTACTTTATGATTCTATAATAACACTTATTCTAGGAAGTATGCTTAAATTTTCTTGGTTTTTAGTAATTGTATGCATTCTAACCATTATTACAAAACTAGCATTATATATCTATACAAAAAAAGCATACGAAAAATATAATAATATATTATTAGAAGCAAGTATGAAAGATCATAAAAACGACTGTATTATAACACTATTTACATTAATTTCTATATTACTTACATTATTTGATATATATTGGTTTGATAGTATTGTTGGAATTGGAATCTCTATTTGGATTTGTTATACAGGTGTTACTATTTTTATGGAAAGCTATAATGTTTTAATGGACATTAGTGTTGATGATACAACTAAATCTAATATTTTAGATATTTGTCATACTTACACAGAAATAAAAAAAGTAGAGGATATTATCTCTACTCCTGTTGGTGACAGATATTTAGTATTTATTACTATTCATTTAGATGGTAATATGTCCACTTTTGAAAGTCACAAGTTAGCAGACAATTTAGAAAAAGATGTTAATAAATTAGAAAATATTTATAAAACTGTAGTTCATGTAGACCCAATATAAGTTATACTCTTGAACCTCTTCCTCCAAAATCATCATTAAAATCATCTGTCAATTTATCAATATTTTCTTCTACTGTTTTTTGTGGATTTTCACTCATTTCTTTTTCTAGATATTCTCTTGCTTTATTCTCATCTGGTTTTCCATTATCATAAAATCCCCACTTTGTTGCTAACTCTTCAAAATCAACTTTATTTAAGTCATTATGAGAACTTGTATTAGGGTCTCCATCTATATCTCTAGAATCAAGCTTTTTTTCACAATCTTTATGAGTTTTTGCTTCTTTTAAATTTTCATTTACTGTATATTCTCCATTTCTTTCATACTCTCCCATAACACTTCTAGTTTCCTTACTTGTCCTTCCAGAATTTTGGTCACTCATCTGTACTCCTAATGTTTCATTTCCTCCATGTTCTTCTTGTCCAATATTTAACTGTATTCTTCCCATTTTTTTATTATCAATTTGTACAATTTTGTCTCCTATTTCATATTCACTATAAATTGTTTTTCTTTCTACTTCCTCAAATTTATTAATTTGATATTTTGGCTCTGTTGGATTATTTCCAGATGCATCTCTTTGTTTCAAATTTGGTATATATTTTTGTAATGGTTCTACTCTTTCATTTTTATCTACAACAAACAAAGCATATCTTGTTGAAGGTCTATTGTATGTTTTGCCATCTTTATCTTGCATTTTATTCATTTCAACTGAATCTAGTACTACTACTTTAGTAGATTCTTTAGGTAAATTTCCTCCCAACCAATTTCGTAAATTTTGCATATCATTTGCCATTGAATCTAAGTCAACTTCTTGTTTTATATTCACATCGTCTCTTGTAATTTCTTTATTCTTTTTTTCTTCTTGTTCTTCTTTTTCAATATCTTTATCTTCAGAATTATCACTTTCAGAATCTTTTTCTACTTCGGTATATTTTTCTAAATCCACAATAGTTATGTCTTTTATATTTTCTATTCCGTTTTCTTCCGCTTCTTTTGATATCTTTTCAGTTAATTCTCCTTCTTTTTTAATTTCTTCCCTTCCTATTGAATTTATTCCATCACTAATTTGACTTAATAATTCATTTCCTAATGTATTTTGCAATGTATTTTCATCTATCATTAAAAAATTATCTTTCATTACCTCAGGGTCAAATACACCTATTTTTACATTTCTTATATAATATTCATATATTTCACCAGATTTAATTATATTTATTTTAACACTTTGTCCATTTTCCAATTTTATATCCATTTATACCCCATTCCTTTCTTTTTTAGCTAAATTATTTTTTCTTATTCTAAATTATCAATAATAGCAATAAAATCATAATTACTAACATCTACTATTTTGCATTTTTGAATTGTATCTAGCAATTTTTGTTCAGAATTATTACTGTTTTTTATATATACTAAACCATCAATTTCTGGAACATCTTGCATTGTTCTACCAATTAAATATTTTTTATCAAACGATACTTGTTCTATAATTACATCACATATTTTATTTATTTTTTCTTTTAATTTATTTTTTGATATATTTTGCTGTTCTTCCATTATTTTACGATATCTATATTTTTTTGTATTCCCATGAATTTGATTAGGAAGTTTTTCTGCTGGGGTACCATCTTCTTTTGAGTACATAAATACACCTAATTTATCAAATTTTGTAGTTTTTATAAATTGTTGTAATTC
>CARBKU010000263.1 GCA_948946035.1 uncultured Clostridia bacterium | reverse complement strand
ATTTGATAATATAAATGTTCAAAGCATTCATTAGCTTTATAGGGTATAAATTCCACTTGATAAGTTCTCCTTTCATTTTTGTTTTGAAGAACTTTGAAAATTATTGATATTTAACTAAATTTCATATTGTTGAAATTTGTTAAAAGTTTTTTTGAACTTGAAAAATTTTGTTGAAATTTTTTGTTGAATAAAATGAGCATATTTTTTAGAATTTTTCTGAACTCAAAAAAATTATGCTATTCTTCATTTTTATTGAAAAATAGCATAATTCATAACTTTCGAATTTTTATAAATTCTCTTAAATTCCCTTGAAAAAGGGTAAAAATGGTCGAGGTGACTTTTGTTCTATACGTCTAACCATAGTTATATCAATATATTTACACATTATCCCAATTCTAGAAAAATCTTCTAGAAAATAATACATTTCTAATCTTATAAATCCCTCTGCATACTACCTTAATATTTTCTAAGGTATTGCTAGTTTTTCATCTTTTGAATAAAAACTATAAACAGAATCTCCCAATTCCATTTTAATTTTATCTACATATTTCTGTAATTCATCTTCTTGAAATTGAACTTGGGCATTTGCATAAATATCAATTGTTTCTTTTATATCAGCATGCCCCATAGTTTCTTTTAAGACCATATAATCTATGCCTGCTACTACTCCATTAGTTGAAAATGAATGTCTTAGTTTATGATTATGTGCATTATCTAAAATTTCAATATGCTTGCAAATTCTTTTTAAACAACTATTTAATGCACTATCTGTATAAACTGTTCCTTTATTAGTACAAAATAATAAATCATTTTCATTTGGTTTCATATTTTGAACAGCATGTATTAATACAGGTCTAGTTAATTCATTCATAGGAATATCACGTTCACCACTTGGTGTTTTAGTATGAGTTCCTAAAATGATATGCCCATCTTTATCTGAAGTTGTTGTTCTCTTTACATGAATTAAACCTTTTTCAAAATCAATATCTTGTTTTTCTAAGGCTAATACTTCGCCAATTCTTAAACCACAATGAATTGAAATTAAATATTCATCTCTATGAGAATACTTAAATTCTCTACTATATAAGTATTTTAACAGTTTAATACAATCAGCATATTCAAATGCTTTTACTTTCTTTGTTTTCTTTATGCTCTTTGGCTGTTTAATTCCATAATATCCAATGAAGAAATCTTCCTGAATATATTTTCTTTCGAGAGCTATTCCAAAGGCTTGTTTAATCATTTGATAATCCTTTTTTAAAGTATTTTGGGCATAACCTTTTTCACGTTCATAATTAAAGAAGTCTTCAATTTCTTTTCGTGTAATCTTATTTATAGGTTGTTCTAACCAATCTCCAGCATTTCTTTTTATTCTGTTTAAAATTTCATTATAAGTTCTGTAAGTGCTATCATTATTAGTACCATTATTGTTCTTTTGCTCCATAAACTCTAAAGTGATACCTTCTATTGTCTGTGGAAGTATTTTTTTAGGTTTCGTAGTTACACCAAAAGGATTATCCTTTTTAAATTGTTCAGCTTTATAAATAGCTTCGTGTTCAGTTTTTCCAGAGAACTTTTTTCTTATTGTTTCTCCTGTTTGTTCATCAATTCCTATAGGAATTGTAATACTGTGCTGTTCTGTGATATAGAATTTATCACAATTATCTGCATCTTTACAGTTGTTACAATCTGTGCATTTGTTCATTAACTTAATGTTTTTCCTATTGTTGCAAAAATTCTTATTAAAACATTTGCTACATATTGGACATATTGGTCTGTATCTTTTAGGACGTTGTTTTTTTACAAGATACGTCCCAACCTTGTAATCTTTATTTATTTTTGTCATATCAATATTCTCCTTTAATTTTTCTTAAGAAAATTTTGAAGAATACCTTGTCAAATCAAGATTATTAGATTATAATAATAAATGAAGAGCAAGGTATTCTTGCTTGTAAAATATTTTACATATTAAGTCTTAAGCATATAGCTTAAGCAATTAGTGTAGAAGGTTTAAAGGGTAAATTTAAATCTTCTTTTATTTTTTAGCTTTTTACATTATTAAGAATTTTTCTTAAATTATCTTCACTTATTAATAATTTTCTGCCTAAAACTTTTGCATGTGCATCTTTAGATTTTATCAATCTATAAGCAGTTTCTTTACTTACATGAAAAGCAGTCTTTATATCTTCTGCAGAAAACATTTTCATTCCTCCAAGTTCAAACATACTTATTTCTCCTTTCGTTTTGCTATAAATTTTCTAACATTTGTAGTTTAATCTATGATGTATGCAACAAAAGATATATAAATATGTTCTAGAAAATGCTAAACAGACCTATATATTTTATTAACATAACTTCATAGCTTTGTCAATTGTTTCTTTCTCTTTTGTTTAAAATTGTAATTTACATTTTTCACATACCCTAAACTACTCTTTGGGCTTTTGTTAGTCGTTGATATAAAATCAAATCTCTGGATTTCCACCACCACCCTATCAAGACTGGCTACACTCATTACGTGCGATGATACTTTTAAACCACTCAAGTTGTGACTATGTAGGATATAAATGATAAAATAAAAGTAACCAAAAAAGGGAAAATAAAAATTACCAAAA
>CARBKU010000262.1 GCA_948946035.1 uncultured Clostridia bacterium | reverse complement strand
AAACTATAAGTTTTCCGAGTCCCCCAGCATAGCTGGGGGTTAACTTTAATGTTAAAGTGAATAAACATAATCTAAGAGATTATGTTTATGACAAAGAAAATATACAAATAATCTATGGAACTGATAATTTATATGAAGATATGCAAAACTTATATTTTCAAGAATTTGAACAAGAAAGAATTGAATATAATAACAAACAAACTCGTGAAGATAGAAAAATAAAAGACTATTTTAAGCATATATCACAAGATAAGCAAAAAGATTTAGCTTGTGAATTTATTATAGAACTTGGAGATATGGATTTTTGGAATTATAAAGATGACTATTACAAAATGGGGATGTCACAGGTTTATAAAGAGCAAGTGCGAGATTTAATAAGAATTGTACCAGAATTTAAAGTAGCAAATGCAGTAATTCACTTTGACGAAACATCTCCACATATACACATTGTAGGAGTTCCAATAAAAGAAGATTATAAAAGAGGTATGAGAAAACAACCTGCCAAGTCAAAAGTCTTTACGAAAGAATCACTACAACAAATACAAGATGAAATGAGAAATTGTTGTATAAAATCTTATAATAAAGTCTATTGTGAAAATTCACTATTAAAACAAAAGAAAAAAGGTAGAAATCGAGACATAGACATTAAAGATATGGGAGATTATCGAGAAATAAAAAGGCAACTAGAGAAAAAAGAAGAAAGACTAAAGGAAGCAAATACTCAAACTAAACAACTTGATAATTCCAGCAAAGATATAAAAGAAATATTGGACAACTTAAAGCCTACTTTGATGAATAAAAATAATATGGTTATTTCGAACGAGGATGTACAGAAAATCAAAAATTATACAGAAGATGTAAAAGATATTACTCAAACTGTTAGAAGTGTAAATGACTTAAATATGGCAATTAGAGATTTTGAGCATTCTGCTTTTGAAATAAAAAAGGAAAATCGTTCACTTAAATATGAAATAGAACTAAAAGATAATGAAATCGGCAATTTGAAAAAGGAACTATCTACTAAAGACAAGATTATAGGTAGATTACAAACTGAAAAAGAAAAGATAAAACAAGAATTACAGAAATTCAAAGGATTTTGGCATAGTATTATGAGTCATTTTCACAAAAGAATTTGTTATGATAAAGATGATTGTTAGTGATGACCTATACAAAAATGGCATTTTTGATAACAACGATAATGAAATTGCAAATAATATTGCTAGAAAAGTAACTATACCAGATGAAAACAAGCAAACAAAGAATAAAAAGAAAAATAATGATACTAGATTTTAAAAGGAGGAAAAAACTATGAATAATGAATTACCAAAAACAAAAATTGATGAAAGAAGAGACATTGAATATAATTTAGAGGGAGATTATTATATACCAAACCTAGCAATGCCTAAACAAGAAAAAATTGTTTTAAATAAATATGGAAGAATGAGATTGAAATATTTGAAAGAACACAAAAAGGCTGATTATACTATAATGATTATGGACGGAACATTAAATGCATATTTAAAAGAAATACAAGAAACAGCAGATAATAGAGTTGGGCAGATTATTAGTGAGTTAAAAGCTAAAAGTAATTTGACTGAAGAGATGAAAAATACAGATATGCTTTATTGGGTAGGTACTATGAACTCTATTAAGGCACAAGCCGAAGAAATTGTTTTGAGTGAATTGATTTATGTTTAAAAACTATTCACTTTTATACTTAATGTACTCCATATAAATTTGCAATTTTATGTAAAATGTAGTATAATCTTACTTAAGAAAGATTTTTTTATAACTTAATTCCTGTATTCACTAATTAGTGGAGGAAGTATCCTCGTACTTTTTGGTTTAACATATATAACAAGAAAACGACAATAAAAGAAAATGGAGGATTTATTATGAACGATGAAAAAAAGATGAACGGTTTAAGGACATTAGTTTGGAATATCAAATTTATACCTATGATTCCCCTGATATTCATTGAAATGCTTGCATTAGAACGTGTGCTTTTGAGTATCTGTATTTTGCTGTTAATTACCATTGAATTGGTTTTAAGTGGAATTTTAAAAGACCGTAAAGGAATTGCTGCAGGTAGTGCGTGGTATGTATTATGGTTAATTGCTTTAATTGCAAACTTGTTCAGAATTTAATCATCCAAAAAAGAAAATTATTTCTTTTTCCTCGTAAGAGGTTTCTTTTTTTATAAATTTGTTATAATTTTATTGCAATTTATCAAATATGTGATATACTTTAATAAATTGATTGATATTTGTATCAATCGTTAAAGGTGTGAAAAAAGTTGTAGATATCTACGTTGTTCGCACCATATAAGGTTTTCAACTTTATGATAAATTGAATAGGTATAAAATTCTATCATTTTTCTAACAGATTTTATAAAATTTTCTAACACTTTGCAGATAGGTTGTTGTCAAACTTGAAGGGTTGCAACAACTTTTTTCATGTCTTGAAATTGATTTGTTTTGTCTATATCTTCATAGATATTATTCAAAGTATCTTCTTTCATCTCATAAATTTCATTCTCATTATAATTAGTTAAAATATATTGAAATGTATTTTCCATAAAATAAGCACAATGACCTAGAGACTCAATCTTGATAAA
>CARBKU010000261.1 GCA_948946035.1 uncultured Clostridia bacterium | reverse complement strand
ATTTCAATCTCAAAACTTAATGTCTACTAAAAAGTTAAAAATATTGTTAATTATATGTATTTTTACTTTCATTTTTTTACTAATAAGATTATGTTTTCTTCAATTTTCTCAAGGTAATTACTTAAAAGAACTAGCTCACCAACAACAACTAATTAATCAAATTATTAGTCCTAAAAGAGGAAATATATATGATTCCACTGGAAAAGCTTTAGCTATTAGTGCACCAGTTGATACTATAACAATAAATCCTTTAAAAATAAAAGCTAAATCTGATGATGAAACAAAAGCTTTAAAAGAAAAGGTTGCTAAAGGTCTATCAGAAATATTTGAACTTGATTATGAAGAAACTCTAGCAAAAGTAACAAGCAAATCTCAAGTTGAAACTATTATTAAAAAAGTTGAACAAGATAAAGTTGAACAATTAAAAAATTGGATGGAAGATAATGATGTTAAAACTGGTATAAATATAGATGCCGATACTAAAAGGTATTATCCTTATAGTACTGTTGCTTCAAACGTCATTGGATTTTGTGGAGATGACAATCAAGGTCTAAGTGGAATAGAATCAAAGTGGGATTCTATTCTTACTGGAACTCCTGGAAAAATTGTTAGTTATAAAGGAAGTGACCAGAAAGAAATACCAAATTCTGAGGAAACCTATATATCTGCTGAAAATGGCAGTGATTTAACTCTTACAGTTGATTTAAATATTCAAACTATTGTAGAAAAATATTTGAAACAAGCAGTTGAAGACAATTCTTGTTCAAGAGGTGGAAATGCAATTGTTATGAATCCTAAAACAGGAGATATCATGGCAATGGCATGCTATCCAGATTATGACCTAAATACTCCTTATACTCCTAATTCTACATTAGCCAAAACATATAATTCACTTTCTCAAAAAGATAAGTCAGAATCTTTGCATAAAATGTGGGCTAACAAGTCTGTTGCAGAAACATATGAACCAGGATCTACTTTTAAAATTATAACTGCTGCTGTAGCAATAGAAGAAAATATAACATCTACAGATATAGCTGGTGATTTTTATTGTAATGGGTATGAAGAATTTGATGATGTTGCTGATAAAAAATTAACGATTGACTGTTGGAGAATTCAACCTCATGGTGCTCAAACTTTGAGACTTGCTCTTTGTAATTCTTGTAATCCAGCATTTATGCAACTTGGAAAAAGAATTGGTGCACCTACACTTTACAAATATTATAGTGCATTTGGATTATTTAATTCTACAGATTCTGGATTATATGGAGAACAAACAAGTATTTTTCAAAGTTTAGATAAAGTTGGACCAGTAGAATTAGCTACAATGTCATTTGGTCAAAGACTAAATATAACACCTCTTCAAATGATTACTGCCATTTCATGTGTCGCAAATGATGGTATTTTAATGAAACCTAGAATTGTTAAACAAGTAACAAATACAGAAACAAATTCTACAAGTGAAATATCTACTACTGAAGTTAGACAAGTACTTTCTAAAAAAACTGCTGAAAGTGTAAAATCCATGATGGAATCTGTTGTAACACAAGGAACTGGTAAACATGCTGCAGTTTCTGGATATTCAATTGGTGGAAAAACTGGAACATCTGAACCATTAGAAAAAAATAGAGATGAAGGATTTGTTGCTTCTTATGTAGCAATTTCTCCTATTGAAGATACACAAGTTGTTTTGTTAGTTACGTTGTATGATCCTCAAGGAGAAAACTACCAAGGTGGCCAAGTTGCTGGACCAGTTGTATCTCAAATTTTAGCTGAAATTTTGCCATATTTAGGCATACCTTCTAGTTCTACTAATTCTATAAATTTTGATAATTTAATTATAGTACCTGATATTAGAACTAAAACAGTTGCAGAAGCAGAAAAAATTTTAAAAAATGCTGGCTTTACTGTAAAAACCTATGTAAATGGTGATAGCAATACTATCCTTGTTGATGACCAAATGCCAAAACCAGGTGTTTCTTTACCTAAAGATTCTATTATTATTCTATATGGCAAAGGAAGTAATGTGACTACTTCTGTTACTGTACCTGATTTAAAGGATATGACTTTGGCTGAGGCTACTAATACTTTAAAAGATAAAAATCTTAACATTAGTGTTGAAGGTTCTGGAAATGTTATAACACAAGATTATGCAAAAGATGAAAAAGTTCCTGAAGGCACAATCATTAAAGTTACATTAAATCAAAAATTAACAGATGCTCATTAATGATTTTATTCAGACTTAGATATATTTTAATTATTTTTATGGACTAATATATTAGTCCATTTTTTCATTTTTCCAAAATTCTTTTATTAGTATGTCTGTTCTTTTTATTTTTTCGTATTTGTTTAAAACTTCTTCTATTTTTTCCTTGTTTTCTCCTAATAAATAAATCATCCATGCACTTTTTTTATCTATATTTTTTAATGTTTCTTTATTAAACTTTGATAATTCTATAGTATGCAGTTCTAAATTTTCTATTTTTCCGTATTTGTCTGGTTCGCTTTTTATAAATAATTTTTGATGATAATTTTTTGATTTAAAATAACTAAAATCTAAAATATTTATTGTGATTGTTTTAGCTTTTGTTTTATTATATTGATGTTCTAACTGGTTATTAT
>CARBKU010000260.1 GCA_948946035.1 uncultured Clostridia bacterium | reverse complement strand
TGACTTGCTACAAATGTTTTAATAAACATACATATAAAGCAAATTAAAATAGATGGTATCATAAAAGGTAGTGCTTTTATTTGCATTTTCTTCATATCTTCTTCACTATCTAATTTTTTAGCATTTTTAGGTATCTCGGTAGTTGGAAAATCCTTCTCACTTTTTATTATACCTTTCCATATAATTTTAGGCATTTCTTCATCTCCTATTATCTCTACTTATTGTAATTTCTCGCTATATTTCTTTTATAGCTCTACAAGGGGATTACCTACTGCTACTACATTTGATGGAATATCTTTATTTACAACACTTCCTGCACCTATTACAACATTATCTCCAATAGTTACTCCAGGAAGCACAACAACATTTCCACCTATCCATACATTATTTCCTACTTTTATAGGTTTAGCATATTCTAATCCCTTATTTCTTCTTTCATAATCTAAAGGATGTCCTGCTGTATAAAATCCACAATTTGGTGCTATAAAAACATTATCTCCAAAAGTAACTTTATTTCCATCTAATATTACTAAATTGTGGTTAGAGTAAAAGTTCTCTCCTACTTCAATATTATATCCATAATCACAGTAAAAAGGTGGTTCAATATAAAAACTGTTTTTATGTTTTCCTAATATTTCATTCATTAATTTTGTTTTTTCTTCAATATCAGATGGTTGTATATTGTTATATTCAAAGCACTTATCTTTAACTTTAAGTCTTTCTTTTATTAATTCCTTATCATAATTAGCATCATATATTTCTCCTGCTAACATTTTATCTTTTTCAGACATTTATTTTTCCTCCACTCATAATTTAAAAATTGTAATTTATTTAACTTTTTTATAAATGCTTTCACAAGATTTACAAGTGATTTTCATTTCATAACTTGACACTTTTTTATCTAATATTGTAATTAAAGGTTCGTTATCTTTTGGACAACAAAATCTATTTTTTATAGTAACTAATTCATCACTACAATTTCGACCTACTTTACTATCTTCAAAATCTAACATTGCACTACCAATACTCCCACAATTACATTTATATTTTAATTCTAATCTATCATAAGTTGCATAACATAAATAACCTATATTTTCGTTGCACTTATCACAATACATCCATCCTCCATAATTAGTTGCTAGTCTTGTATTTACTAATTCTTTATTTTTTATCACTCTTGACATAAATATTTCTCCTTTACTTATTATAATTTAGAGATACAAAGTATTTTCTTTCCTTCCTTTAAATTGACTTTTTCCTACTGTACCAACAATAGATAATAAAACAGGAGGAAAACTTCTTGCCTTTTTAGGACAAATTGAAACACATCTCATACAAGTTATACATTTCTTTTTATCAGTACAAGATGGATTTTCAAAAGAAATTGCTTTTACAGGACAAGATTTAGCACATATTCCACATTTAACACAGTCTTTATTTGTCTTAATCTTGATTGGCAAATTAGGAGATTTTACATAAGTTTTTTTACCTGGCACATCAATGTCATCATTTAAAGTATTACTATCCAACTTTGCTTTTATCTTTTCTGTAAATGAAATTAATTCATTTTTATCTTCTTCATCTGGTCGTTCACTTGCAAATTGTGGCATCATAGAATGTTCTGCCACTGCTTTATTCCTGCCCTACATTTAAAATTTTGTTCTATTAAAATTCTTTTAATTCTAATAAACACTCATCAATAGCACAATTTCCATAAACTGATATTAATATGGCTGTTGCATTATTGCCGTTTATTTTCTTTAATCTTTCTTCTGCTGGTTTAGGAACTCTACCATTATATACAGGTACTGCTACAATGCAAATACTATTTTTTTCAATTTCATAAGAATCAAAATTAGGATTACTAAGATTGATTTTTATTTTATTTTACTCAAATATAGAACTTACAACATCTACTACTTTTTGTGTTCTTCCTGTTGCACTAAATACTATTTCATATAGTTTCATAAAATTTATCCTCCCCTACAAATTACTATAATTTATTATGATTATATAATAAATGACAGATAATTTCAAATTTATTATCTGCCACACTTATTGTAAGTTCTCGAGATGATTTAATCTTAATCATTATTCAAAAAATTCATTACTAAATCTATAATTACATCTTTTTATTTTGGATTTGATTCTGCTATTAATAATGTTAATGCTGTTAAAGTATTATTATCTATTGTTTGTTTCCCATCTTTATATAAGATACCATAAAAGTTTAAAAAGTATATAAATAGTGTAGCAGCAATTCTTTTGTTTCCATCTGCAAATACATGATTTTTTACTATTAAATATAAAAAATTTGCTCCCTTTTCTTCTACACTTTTATAAATATCTTGTCCTGCAAAACTTTGATAAATATTACCTATAATTGATTCTAAACCTTTATCTCTTTCAACTGCAAATAGCGAACTTTCTTCATTAAATCTTAACTTATTTATAACTTCTATACATTCTTTATATTCAATTTTTCTTTCATCTACATTTCCATCTATTTTCTTTAGTGTTCTATGGTCATAGTCATCAAGTAAATCAAGGGCTTTTGAATAATCTCCAATTACTCTTAATATTTCCTTTGCATCATTACCTTCTAATCTTTCATATATTCTATTTGCT
>CARBKU010000259.1 GCA_948946035.1 uncultured Clostridia bacterium | reverse complement strand
TAGTTGAGTTAGAAAAAGAAATTTTAAACCACAGTAAAAAAAGTCATTCAATAGCACATAGACAAAAATCATTAGAATATAAACTAAGCAAATTAATATACAATAGTGAAATAGCATCAGAAATAGGAATAAAAGAGGAAGTAGAAAAAATAGGAAAAGAAATATCAGGAGAAAAAGTAGAAACTGAGTTAAGAAAAACAGAAATAGAAGAAATAGACGATATGTTAAAATACATGCAATCAGAATGTGGCAAAAACCAAATAGAATTCGAATTACAAATAAATGGAAACATACATCAAATGATAAACAACTACATAGCAAAAGAAAAACTAGAAATACTAATAGCGGATCACATAAAAAATGCGATAATAGCAATAAACCACTCAAAAAACATTTACAAAAACATCCTAGTAAGAATAGGAAAAATAGATGGATATTTTAGTTTATACATATATGACACAGGAATAGAATTCAAAAAAGAAACATTAGAAAAATTAGGAAAAGAACCAAGTACAACATACAAAGATGATGGTGGCACAGGAATGGGATTTATGAACACATTTGATACATTAAAAGAATGCAAAGCAAGTCTAATAATAAAAGAAATAGGAGCACCAAGTAAAAATAACTATACAAAAGTAATAAAAATAAAGTTTGACAATAAAAATGAATTTGAAATTGACTCATATAGAAAAGTTAAAAATACAAAAGAAAATTAATATATACTAAAATAAAGATTAATAAAAAAATATATAAATTTAAAAAATGTCGAAATTTTAGATTTTCTACAAATTTCGACATTTTTTTAAATGAAAAAGTGATATACTACTTTAAGGAAATTTTTCATAAAAATAAATAAAACAAGTATAAAAGATTTAAACAATAGAAACACTTTACAACTATTATCATTAATATTAAAATAATATATAACGAAATGAAAAATAAAAAAATGAAGGGAGAAAAATATGGCAGACGAAACAATATCTGTAAACAAAAAAACAGTAAGTGACTTATTAAAAAGTGGAAAAGACAATCCATTTATAATACCAGAATATCAAAGACCATACGCATGGACAGACGAAGAAACAGTAACACTATTTGAAGACTTATGGGAATTTACAATAAATTATTTAAATGATGAAGAAGCAGAAAAAACATATTTTTTAGGAAGTGTAGTATCTTACAAAAACCAAAAAGGAGAGCTAGAAATAATTGATGGGCAACAAAGAATAACCTCGCTTTTTTTACTATTAAGAGCCATTTACACAAAATTAAAAGCAGAAGAAAGTGGAAAAAAATCAACAAATTTCATTAATCAAATAGAACCAGCAATTTGGGAGACAGACAAATTAACAGGAGAAGTAAACTATTCAAAAATTTTAATAAAATCAAATGTAATGAATGACAAAGGAAACGAGACATTAAGAAAAATACTTGAAACTGGCGAAACAGAGAAAAACGCTAAAGATAACTATTCAAAAAACTATAACAAATTTATGGAATTATATAAAGAAAAAGCATCAAAAAATGCAACAATTATTTATGACTTTATTTATGCAGTACTAAATCAAGCAATAATACTACCAATAATTGCAGACGACCAAAATACAGCATTAACTATATTTTCAACATTAAATAATAGAGGACTACCACTTTGTGATTCAGACATATTTAAAGCTAGAATATATAACTATATTTCAAAAGACAAAACGAAAAGAGAAGAATTTATAAAACAATGGAAAGAATTAACCGACGAATCAGAATTTGCAAACGAAAATATCCAACAATTATTTTATTATTATATGTTTTATTTAATGGCAAAAGAAGATTATACAAAAACAACAACACCAGGTTTAAGAAAATTTTTTACAGACAAAAAAACTAATAGACTATATGAGGATAACATACTAGAAAATTTAAATACAGTATTAAATTTATGGAAAGTAGTAAACAAAAGAGAAAAAATAGATGGAGAAAGTTGGTCTGAAAACATAGAAATAAAGAAAATTTTAGATATATTAAGTTCATATCCAAATGAATTTTGGAAATATCCTGTTGTAACATACTATTTAACATATAGAAACGAAAATAATTTCAAAAATGAATTCCTAGCATTTTTAAAAAGATTTTTAACATTTCTATTAGTAAAATATATAGAAAGTCCTACTATAAATGCAGTTAAATTTGATATTATGAAATTAAATGCAGACATAATTAAAACAAAACATCCAGTATTTAATGAATTGCAAGTAAACACAGAAGAATTCAAAAATTCATTAAAAAAACCACACACAAATACTGTAAGAATGTTATTAAAAATAATAGCTTATTTAGAAGATAAACAAGAAAATTTGTTACCAAAAGAGTGGGAAATAGAGCATATATTCCCAAGAAGTTGGAGAGATAACTATTTTACAGACAAATCGGATGAAGAAATAGAAGAAAAAATTGAACACTTAGGTAACAAACTACCTTTTGAAAAAAGACTTAATATTAGAGCTGGAAATGGATATTTTGATAAGAAAAAGAAACAATACATAGATTCAAACATCCAAGTTACAAAAAAATTAGGAGAATGCTCAAAACAAGATTGGGACTTAAAAGATATTGATGATAGAGATAATAATATTTCAA
>CARBKU010000258.1 GCA_948946035.1 uncultured Clostridia bacterium | reverse complement strand
ATTTCAATTATAATATTGGTACAAAATGGTCCATTTTTCATTTGAGAAATACAATGATATGAAAATAGATGAATATTATTCAAATTTAGAAAATGGTAGAGTGGGAATGGCTATGATAAAAACTAGTTGGAAAAAAGCAAATGAAGATGATGAAAAGGACAATTATTCATCAATTACTCCATCTGGATTTGTACAAAAACAATATGATATAAATATAGTTCCAGGAAAATATCTATATCATAGATGTCATTTAATTGGTTGGAGTATTGGCGGAATAGATGTGGATAAAAGAAACTTAATGACAGGTACAAGAGATTTTAATGTAAAGGGAATGAAACAATTTGAAGATAGAGTTTATAATTATTTAAAACAAAATCAAATGAATCATGTTTTATATAGAGTTACTCCATATTTTGAGGGTTATAATCAATTAGCAAATGGAGTAAATATAGAGGCATATTCTATTGAAGATAATGGAGCTTTACATTCTAATGTATATGTATATAATGTGCAAGATGGAATTGTTATTGATTATGCAACAGGAGAAAGTAAATTAGCAGACTAGGAGGTGTTAAATTGGATTTAAATTTATTCAATAACAGAAAAATTGATAACAACTTTCCAAATAGAAATAATGATTTAATAAATACACTTATAGAAGAATTAAAAAATGCCCTAAAAAATGTTATGAATGAAGGTAAAAATATGGATGAAAAAAAGAATATCTCAAATGAACCTAATTTAAATGAAAAAAACGATGTGGTGGAAGAATATAATTTATATGAAACAAGGAAGATTTTTTTAGATAATAAAAGTTGGAAAGGGAATGATTTAGCTTGGGTAATGGATGATAAATCTGTTTGTTTATCGGAACATGGAGATGGTGGACCATATTTTATATCTGAAATAGATTTACCCAAAGATGCAAAAGTTGGAGAAGTATATGAAAAAATAGACGGAAAATATGTATATAATGCAGAGATAACTGAAGAGATAAATAAAATCGAAAATTAGTAGAATAAAATTGAATAAAAATGCATAAAATACCATATAAGTTCAAGAAAGTTGATAATTAAATTGATTTTTTTGAACTTATATGGTATAATCGTTTTAAGGAGGAATTTCTATGGAAAGAGAAATTATAAATGATTTAATAAAATGGAAAGAATCAGAAAATAGAAAGCCACTAATAATCCATGGAGCTAGACAAGTTGGAAAAACATATATAGTAAAGCAATTTGGAAAAGAATACTATGATAATTTAATATATGTAAATTTTGAAACAAACCAAGAACTAAGTTCTCAAATTTCAGATAGTATAGATGCAAAATATGTAATAAACAAGCTAGAATTATTCTATGGAGAAAAAATTATACCAGGAAAAACATTAATATTCTTTGATGAAATTCAAGCAAATGAAAGAGCATTAACATCTCTAAAATATTTTTGTGAAGATACTCCAGAATATCATATAATAGCAGCAGGCTCATTACTTGGTATAGCAATCAATAGAGAAAATTATTCGTTCCCAGTAGGAAAAGTTCAAATGATAAATATGTATCCACTATCATTTAAAGAATTTTTAATAGCTATAGGAAGAGAGAGTTTAATAGAAGAGATTCAAAAACATTTTGAAAATGATGAAAGAATGGATAAAGATATTCATGAATTATGCTTAAAATTATATAGAACATATTTAGTTGTAGGTGGAATGCCAGAAGTAGTTCAAACATATTTAACGGAAGCAAAAACAATTGCGGCAATAGATGTTCAAGCAGAAATACTTTCATCATATGAAAGAGACATGACAAAATATGCAAGCCATTCTTTATCAAACAAAATAATATCAGCATTTGATTCAATACCAGTACAATTAGCAAAAGATAATCCAAAATTTCAATATAAAGTTATATCAAAAGGAGGAACATCAGGAATATTTGGAGATGCAATATTATGGTTAAAAAATAGTGGAATAGTAAATAAAGTATATAAGGCAGTAGCAGAATTACCGTTAGAAATGTACAAAGATTTAACATCATTTAAACTATATATGAGTGATGTAGGATTATTCGTAAACAAAGCCAGATATCCACTATACCAAATAGATTTAAGTGAACAACCAACAATGATCGCGATGGGACCACTTACAGAACACTATGTGGCAAATGAACTAAGAATAAATGGATATGAAACATATTATTGGGAGTCTGATGGGAAAGCAGAACTAGATTTTATAATTCAAAAAGATACAAATATACTACCAATTGAAGTAAAAACAAGTACACATACTAAATCTAGAAGTTTAGACATATATATGAAAACATATAATCCGAAGTATGCAATTAGAATTTCAGAAAAGAACTTTGGATTTGAAAATAATATAAAATCAGTACCATTGTATGCAGTATTTTGCATATAAATTTAAAAACAAAATAGTAATTACTAAATAAGTAGTTACTATTTTTTACTGTGATAATCGGTAGAAAATTATTAAAATCATTGAAATATAAATGAAAAATACATACCCAAAATATAAAAGACCACCCCCGCCTATAATCTCTAGAAAACAAAGAAAGGGGAACGGCGAGGGGAGTCAAAGAAATTATTTCGGTAAATACATAGGGGAGGGGGTAACTTATTT
>CARBKU010000257.1 GCA_948946035.1 uncultured Clostridia bacterium | reverse complement strand
TGATATAATTTTTCTATAACCTCATCTTTTGGCTTTATAATTTCTTCTAAAATCCTTTCATCTCTATTGAAAGATAATCTTTTAAAGTCTTTAATATCTGGTAATTCTGGCAATTCTAACTTAATATTTTTTAGTGTTTCCTTTGTATTTTCAAAATTTGTTATTTGCTTAAATTCCTTTAAATCTAAATGTTGTCTGTTAGTTTCTTCTTTTGGCAAACCTCTTTCAAGTTTAAAATGATGTGATACCATGTAATCGTAAAAAGCATTTTGTAATCTTCTATAACTGTCTTTTTCTTTCCAAAACTCACTACAAGCCAATTTATCAATATTATTGCCATTTTTATCTTTTTTATGAACAACAGGCAAAAAAATCAAGTGCAAATGTGGAGTTTCCTCATCATTATGCACTTGTGCAGATAAAATATATTGTTCGCCTAAATCTTTATATTCAGTTACAAATTGATATGCAGTTTCAAAATATCTTTTTGTTTCTTCTTGACCTATTTCTTCAAAGAATTGCTTATCAGATGTTATTATATATTCACAAGCAATATTACTTACAGTTTTAATTTGACCTTTTAAATCATATTCTTTTCTTATTCTATCAAATTCCTTTTCATAAGTATATTTCGAAGATTTTAAGGCATAATTCAAATATGATTTTTCTTTATCAATATTTTTATTAGAATAATTTTGATTTCTTCTCTCATTATGTCTAAAGATTCCTTTTAGATTTTCTCTTTTGTACTTTGTATTTCTTATTATTGCATAACTCATTTTTTCCTCCTTGCTCGTGCTAATATACACGAATGAATTTTCTTAATTTTGCTCTATCTCAAATTGTGTTGTAACACACTACAAGACTTTTTAGCCTATTGCAAAAAAGTCTTTGTGTGGCAGGGAAAATTTTATTTTCCCCACACCCCTTTGCCTAAAAAATACACTTGCATTCTTTAGGTTTTAACTAAATTTGCATTCTGCAATTTAGTTAAAATTAAAGCCACCCATAGAAGAAACCAGAGTGAAAGAGCGAAGTAGAATTAGGTGTAATAATCCCTTATGTTAAATAAAGAATTATTACACCTATATTTTAGAAACCGTCGATCAGTTGCTTCGTTTCATAGGTAGTCTAGTAAGTAGCCATAGCTACTGTAATTGCTGATATATTTATATATCTTGTTCATACTTGCCCAAACTTTTTACAATTACAAATCCATTTTCAAGTTTTGCCTCCCAAACTCTTTTATTATTGTGAGTCTATTGTTGTAAAATCTCACTCACGCACTTTGTACCAATAGACCGTTAGTACGAATACGGATAAACTTTATAGCATCGGCTCATCACACCTAATAGCTTTTATAGAGGCTATTGCATTTCTCTTTTTACAACAAAAAACTACCTGTAGATTTCAACTACAAGTAGCAAGTTATAATATTATTCAATTAGCCACCACAATCAATTTTAAGGCAATTTGTTGTGATGAATAAGTAATTTTACTTATAAAATATAAATTTTTAATTATAGGCGAAACTATACTAAATATAAATATTTTCTTATTTTTGTCATAAGAAGATGTAGATGATGTAAATACATCTTCAGCTAATCGGAAGATTTTTTGTAAGGATGCTAACAGTTCTCTCCCAATTAGAAATTGAGATAGTATCAGAGAGAACAAAATTTGGAATGACAGGAGCAATAAAATCTGGACATGTACCACGGAACTTGCCCATTAGGTTATAAAAGAGAAAATAAGAAAATGGTAATAGATGAAACTACAAAAGATTTAGTTATAAGAATATTTAATATGTATTTAGCAGGTAAAAGTTATCAAACAATAGCAAATATTTTAAATGCAGAGAAAATACCTACGCTAACAAACAAGCAATGGAAAGATGCAACAGTATCTAAAATAATTAATAACAAAATTTATGTAGGAGATTTTGAACAATATAGAAATAAGCAAGAAAAAGAGACAGTTGTTTATATGAATGTTGTAGAGCCCATTATATCAAGAGCAATGTACGAAGATGTACAGCTACAGAAAGAAAAAAATCAAAGAGCGTTTTGTAGAGATAGAGTTTATATATTTATGCAAAAACTACTATGTCCTAAATGCGGAAAAATAATGCAATGTAAAGGCTCTGGTGGTCAAAAGAAAAAATATATGTACTATCATTGTTCAGATTGTAAAACTTATTTAAGAGAGGATTTAGTTGAAGATTCAGTTATGTTTTTAATAATGAACTTAATTGAATATGATATGACAGTAAAAAAATATTTCTTTCCTGTTTTAGCAGATAAGAAAGAACGAAATACAGCTAAACTAGATAAAAAGATAGCTAATTTACAAAGCCAAAAGAATAGAATTAAGGAAGCATATCTAAAAGGAATTGTAGAGGTAGAAGATTTTTCAGAAGATTACAGAGTAATTGAAGAAAAATTAAATATGCTAGAAGAAAAAAGAATACAAGCTATTGATATAAATAAGCAATCATTTAGTCCACAAGCAATAATGGCAGATAGAGATGTAGAAAAAGAAAAGCTAATTCGTTCTAATAAATTTAAAGAAATGCTTATGGCAGAATGGAAAAATAAAACAAAAGAAGAAAAGCAAGAATTTATTTCTAAATTTGTAGAGAATATTGT
>CARBKU010000256.1 GCA_948946035.1 uncultured Clostridia bacterium | reverse complement strand
TATCTATCATTATTACATTATATACTACAGTTATCCAATACATGTTTTGTAAATCTATATTTTGAAATACTCCAACAAAACAATATAAATATTTAAGTAAAATTAATAATGCTATATTATTAGGATATGAAGCAAAATATTCTGTATTTAATTCTCCTCCCTTATATATAGAATAGGCATTATCAATTACTCCACCACAGTCCCATCCACAATGTGCATATACTAAGTTTGAAATAATTAATTGCAAAATAAAAATTAATAATCCTATTATAATTTTATATATTAATTTTATTTCCAATATTTTTTCGTATTTTTTTGCTATTCTTGAAAATATATGTATTATGCTATAATTTATTATTGTCCCTAATAACATTATTGCTATACTAAAATTTATTTGTATTGTTTTATTTAAAAATAGAGTATTTATTGCAATTATTAGAAAGAAAATTGAAAAAACAAATGCAAATATTTTTAAAATAGTTTTCTCTTTTATTTCTTCCATATTTTATATCATTCCCTTCTTAAAATTAGCATAATTGTTATATAAATATTTCTTATAAATTCCTCGGCTACCTTTCATAACGTTAACAAATTCTAAGTCGCATTCGTAATTTATTCGAAATTGATAGAAGCATAGTTCTGCCTTGAACATCAATGTCATTAACATCCTTATTTTCTTGAATTAGATTTTCTAAATATTACAAGTTTGCTTAATATATAATTCATAATAATAACCATTATTTGTGTCACAATTTTAGCAACTACATCATTTATATTAAATACTTTTACCATTACTGCAAAAGTTCCTACATCACAACAAATTCCTGACAATATTCTTGCTAAAAAAAACGAAGTCAACTCTACTGCAATTTCTTTAAAACCGCTTTTCTTACTTTCAAATACAAATAATTTATTTGTTACATATGCAAATAATACAGATATAAACCATGCTATACCATTACTTATTACCTCATCAATATAAAATACCTTTGCAATTACAAAATAGCTAACAAAATTCACTACAGTTGTTAATCCGCCGAATATTATATAGTTTATTATTTCCTTATATTTTAAATAAAGTTCTTTTACTTTTTCCATTAATTCTTCACTCCAATATTTATATTTTCAAGTTTCGACTTTTTGCAAGAGTAGGTTATAATGCCAGCTAACAATACTAATATAATAGGAACAATTCTACCTTTAGTATAATCATCCTTAATTTTTCTATTTCTTATATTATTAACAATTGAATACACTATAAAAATAGCATAAAATGCTAGTATTACATAATAAAATATGTCTGTTGCATATTTATTCATATAACCATAAACACCAATAAATGAAAATGCATTTTTTTGATAAAAGTCTTTATTTTTTATGACATTTGCAAGTGGTTTTCCCCTTTCACTCCATCTAAAATTACCATTTAATGGCCCTGCTGGATATGGAGCTATAAATTGTTCATCTGCTCTTAATATTCTAATTTGTTCCATATTTTTTATTCTATCTAAACGATTTATACCATAATCAATTCCTAACCTGACACCAAGAGCAATTAAACCAATTACTAAAATTGCTCCTATTTTTAATATCTTGTCCTTTTTAAATACTGTTTTGTTATTTATAATTAAATATAAAATTGCACTTATTCCAGTAGCAATTAAATAATTAATTTTTGCTATTAAAATGAAGTAAAATAATAATCCTAATAATATTGCTTTTCCTACTATATGTATTTTTTTAGGTTCTTTATTTACATCTATATCTAAATATTTGTTAAACATACTTTTTTTATAAAATAATTGATAAACAAAAATTATGTTCAAAAATACTGCCCAAGCATCATTATTTATATATGAAAATATATACCATACTTGTGATGTTAATAAAAATGGTATAAATAAGTAACTTTCATTTTTGTACAATTTATAACAATAAAATAAAATTACAGCTAGTAAAATTAAATTAAAACTTCTTGCAATAAAGACTTTAACATTATTACTAGTAATAATGTTTGATAATATACTAGTATATTTGCCAACAAAGAAATAATAATTATCTAATTCTGTTAGTCTACTTTCTCCATGAACAGAAAATGATTCTTTAATTTCTTCATCTGTAAATTTAGGTGGCATATTATGATTTTGATAATATTTAACTGCTTCATAATGAACTCTTTCGTCAGGATGTGAATCTAATTTGGTATTAAAACTAATTAATAAACTTGTAATAAAAATTACTACTAATATAGTTATTAATAATATTTTTCTAAAATTTGTTTTTATTATATTAAGTTTCTCCATTCTATTTTCCTCTAATTCTATTTTCGTTACTAGTTGACTTAGATATTCGCAAAAAAACTATCAAAATTGGAATTATTAATAAAACTAATAATATTAAAGTTATTAATAAATTTGATAATGTTGCCCCAAACATATTATATTTTTGTACTAACATTTTAGGTACTATAAATGCGAATATAGATGTAATAATATATCCAATTGTTGCTTTGTTTTGTTTTCTCATTGTTGTTAATATGTATAAAAACAATACAGTTAGAGCATATAACCCACCAGATAATACAAGTAAACACAAGTCCATTTTATACTTATTTAACTCTACTCCATAAATAAAACTTAAAATTTGTGTTCCTATTGCCAAACATACTATTTCT
>CARBKU010000255.1 GCA_948946035.1 uncultured Clostridia bacterium | reverse complement strand
CGGAATCTAATGAGGTTATAGCAATGTTTAATGAAAATTCAAAAGTAAGTACTACAGAAGAAAGTGATACATCTGGTGGAATTCGAAAAATACAAGAAACTGACTCTCAAAAAGATATTATTTATAAAGAAGAAAATGGGGAAAAACAACCAATAACTCAAAAAGTTGTACAAGCCAAAATAGAAGGAGCTATAATAACAGCAAAAGGAGCAAATAATGTAATTACTAAAACAAATATAATACAAGCTGTAGAAGCTATAACCGGACTTGCAACACATAAAATCCAAGTTTTTGAAATGAATTAATGATTTTTTTAAATAAGTTAACTGTGTGAAGCAGAACAAGCACAGATAATTTTCATAAATGTTTAGAGAAAAAATATTAAAAGTAAGGGGAAAAATCAATGAAAATGTTTAAGAAAAATCAAATTATAATCTACATAATAGCACTAATGTTAGTTACTGCAGGATATCTTAATTATACAACAAATAATAATGGTGAAAGTTCTTTGGAAACTAGTATGCAAATGGAAGCAAATGATGATACTCAATTAGCAGATATAGGTGATGCTAAATTGGTAAATAGTAATGATGTTATACCTGAAAATACATCAACAAATCAATTAAATGAAAACAATAATACTTCTGTAAATCAATTAAATGAAAATAATGATACTGTGGTAGATAATAATGCTTCTAATGAGACAAATGTTATTAATGATGAATCTACTAACAATGAGTCTACAAACGATGATACAAATAATATTATAGAGACTAGCAGTAATAATACAGATGATTATTTTACTAAATCAAAATTAGATAGGGATACTATGTATTCTCAAATGCTTGAAACTTATGAAAAGGTTTTAAATAGTACTAATACTTTGGAAACTCAAAAACAAACTGCTACTCAGGAAATTACTAAGATTAATGATACTAAGAATAGTATTATGATTTGTGAAAATTTGATTAAGACCAAGGGATTTAATAATTGTGTTATTTTTGTTAATGGCGATAGTATTAGCGTTATTATTGGTGCTTCTGATATTAAACAGGAACAGGTTGCTCAGATTCAAAATATTATTGCTAGAGAGATGAAAGCTAAAATTGAAAATATTCATATTTCTAATAAATAATATAATTCTGTCTTTAATAGCATATAGTAACATAGGTCGCTCCAATCGCACTCGCATAGCTCGTTTGGTCGCTTACGCAGTGTTTCAAAAATCATATATTATAACCTGCTCTTGAAAAAAGTCGAAACTTAAATATAAAAACTGTTGTATTTTTTAAATTTATTGATATAATAATACATAATAAACACATAAGAGGGAGGAAAAAGATGGTAAAAAAAGTAGGAATTTTAGCAAATGGTGGAGATGTATCAGGATTTAATGCAGTAATAAGAGCTATAGTAAAAACAGCAGAAAATCATGGCATAGAATGTTATGGAATTATGGAAGGATACAATGGTTTATTAAAAAAAGATTTTGAAAGATTAACAACATCACAAGATGGAGAAGCAACAGGAATTTTACCAAAAGGAGGCTCTATTATAGGGTCATCTACAAATTCTAATTTATTTAATTATAAAGTAGTAAAAGAAGATGGAACAATAGAATATAAAGATATGTCAGAAAAAGCAATTGAAAACATAAAAGAATTTGGTTTTGATTGCATATTTACATTAGGAGGAGATGGAACACAAAAGTCAGCAAGAGATTTTTCAACAAAAGGAGTAAAAGTAATAGGTGTACCAAAAACAATAGACAATGATGTAGCATGTACAGAAATTACATTTGGATATAATACAGCAGTATCTGTAGCAATGGAAGCACTAGATAGACTTCACACAACAGGAGAAACACATCATAGAATAATGGTATTAGAAGTAATGGGAAGATATGCAGGTTGGATTGCATTAGAATCTGCAATAGCTGGAGGAGCAGATATAGCATTAATTCCAGAAATTCCATATGATATACAAAAAGTGGCACAAAAAATAGAAAATAGAAAAAAAGTTGGAAAGAATTTCAGTGTTGTCGTAGTAGCAGAAGGAGCAAAACCATTAGGTGGAGAAATTACAGTAAAAAATCAACGAAATAATGGGACAGGCGTTGACAATACAAAATTAGGAGGAATAGGAGAAATAATTGCAAAACAATTAGAAGAACTAACAGGACTAGAAGCTAGAAACACAACATTAGGATATATGCAAAGAGGTGGAACTCCAACAGCATTTGATAGAGTTTTATGTTCAAAATATGGAACAAAAGCAATGGAACTTGCAATACAAGAAAAATTTGGTCAACTTGTAGTTATAAAAAATGGTAGATTAAATTCTGTATCATTAGAAGACGTGGTAGGAAAAAATACTAAAATAGGTGCTGTATCAGGAAATACAGAGGAAAGCAACTTAAGAAAAGTAACTATGGAAGATGACTTAGTTAAAACCGCAAGAAATATTGGAATAAATCTTGGAGACTAGTTATATTATATCTTGTACGAAAGGAAAAAATATAGAATGGAAGATAATAAAGAAGAAAAATTATATAATAAAATGGAAACGTCAAGTGGAGAAAATAGCAACATAGAAATAAAAAATGAAAAAAAAGAAGATAATAATATAGAAACAAATAATTATGAAAAATTAGATAATAATAAAGAAACAGAATATAAAGATAAATTAG
>CARBKU010000254.1 GCA_948946035.1 uncultured Clostridia bacterium | reverse complement strand
TTTCATTCTGTTTTCATTTGAATAATATATTTCATCATTATAAGAAACTTCAGTAGCCATACTTATATCATATTCGTATTTTCCTGATTCAAAGTTTTTATGCAATGTATCTATAATTATATTTGCTTTACTATTTGCTTTTATTTGTGGTATTTTTATTGTTAATTTTCTATCTTCTAAAGTTTTTTCATATGTTGTTTCATTTACATATGACTCACCATCGCTATTTTTTCCAAGTTCAAATGTTTCTATGTTTGTTACATCAAATTCAGATGGTATTTCACATGTCGCAACTATATTCTCTATGTCTTCTTCTGTATTATTATAAATCCATAATCCATATCCATATTCTCTGTCTAAATTTTTTCCAGATTGTAATCTTACTGTTATTTCTCCATTTTTGATACTATTTTTTAATGTACTACTTGTAATTTCAGCATCATTTATGTATGTTTTTAATACTTGTTCTATTTCTTTTTTGGTTTCTCCATCTGCTAATTTATTTACTTGTACTTCGTAGAATGTTATTATAGATTTTCCTGGTTCAATCTTTTCTATGTTTTCTATATATTCTTTTATACTTTCATCTTTTACATATACATATGCATTTTCTGCTGTTGAGTCTAAACCTATTTTTACTTCTGCATATGTTGTTCCTTCTGGTATACTTCCTTTTAGTTTTAAATTATTTATTGTAGAGTTTGTTGTATTTGTAATTCTTACCATGTATTTAATTATTTCGTCTTCATGTACTACACTACCTTCTTCTAGGTTTTTGTCTCCTACTCTAGCTATAGTTTCTACTTTTATGTTTTCGGTGGCTTTTATATTATCTTTTAAAGAAGTACTTTCCATTTGTTCTTCTAACATTATTTCTTCACTGTCTTCTTTTGGCATTTCAATAATAGATTCAATGTTAATATTTATATCTTTTCCGTTTTTTCCTTCTTTTTCATAATCAATACTAGTTGTTGTCTCATTTGTATAAGTTACATTTATTGTCCTTTGTGTACTTTCGATTTCCTTTTTTAGTATTACTGTTGCTGGTATTATAATGTTGCTACCTTCTACAATAGAATCTATATTGTAATTATTTTGTGTTCCATCTAATTCTACTTTTATTGCTTTTAAACCATTGTTTTCAACAACTTCTGCACTTTTTATTGATAAATTGTTATCATATAATAATGATACATCTCCTAATATAATTTGCTCCACTTCACTTGGAAAAGTAAAGTATATAACTGGATTTTTAAATAGATTATATTTCATATTGTTGTTTAATAATGTTGCTGTTAATGTTATTTCATTTTGTATTTTATTTGTTAATTTTGTTTTATCTATTGATACTTTTATATTAGTTTCTGCATCTTTTATATCATTTAAACTAATATTTGTAGATTTATATACTTCTGTTTCTTCTATATTTGTACAAGTAACAGTTTGTATTGATTGTATTTTTTTGTTATTCATATTTTCTGTTCCAATTTTAATGGCTCTTTTATTTTGCATTCTAATTGAACCTACTTGTATAGGTTTTGTTACTTTTATTGTAATATTTTTTGTCTCTTCTGGATAGTTTACTTCTACTATTCCATCTGCTATTTCTTCTGAATCTTTAGTAATTTCTCCTATTACTTCATCTTTTTCGTTTAATATTGTAACTTTTCCAGATTCACCTAAAATATTAATTATATCTTGTTTGTTTATTATTGTTTTTTTGTACAAGATATCTTCACTATCTATTTCATTATTTCCATTATCTACATATTGGTTTCTTGTTTCAATTTTTATTCCATCTGCTATTTCTTCATAACTAACATCTATTTTCATGCTTTCTGTATATTCTGTTTCATTTTGTGTTCCATTTACTTCGTTTGCATAAATATATCCATTGTATATTTCTTTAGCTATTACATTTGTAGATATTAAATTACTTATATTTGATGTATATGTTTCTTTTAAACTACATTCTTTTTCTATTTTTGTTTCATTTTCATCATCTATTGTTACTGTTATTTTTCCTACTATCTCTAATTCTCTTTCTTTATTTTCTTCATTATAACAGGTTGAATTATAGAATGATAAAATTTCATATGTATCTATTGCGTTTTCTACTTCTTGACTATAACCTGCATCATTAGATGTTATTATTTTTACTTCTCCAGTTTCTTTATTGTATTCGTAATTTGCTTCTTTTTCTGTGTTTTCTCCATTTGTTGCTATTGTGCTTTTTGCTATTACTTTTACTTTTTCTGGATAACTTTCTTCTACTTTTGGCATACTTAAAATAGCCTCTGTAGATTTTAGAGGTTTATATTCTTGGTTTTCTTGATATTTAATTCCAGTTTTTAACTCTGTTTGATATAATACACCTTTTTCTTCTTCTTTTAGTTTATAATTAACATACTTTTGTGATTTTAGCTCTGCTATTATATCTACTTCATTGTTAATACTATCTAAAGCATAACTTATAATACTATTTCCTATATATAAGAAATTTGCCATAGTCATATTAAGAATTAATATTATAATAACTGCTATTTTTGAAATTTTTCTTTCCATAATTTCCTCCCTAAAAACATTAATCTAACATAATAATAACAACATTATTCAAGCCTTTCAATATATTACAATTTCAATTCTACTTTTACAAATCATTAATATCTTAGGGATTTTATATTTGTTTT
>CARBKU010000253.1 GCA_948946035.1 uncultured Clostridia bacterium | reverse complement strand
ATGTATATGTTAATAATGGTAATGAATTAAGTTACTTAATAGATGAATTTTCTTCAAAGCAAAAAGTAAATGAAGCCATTAGCAAAATAGAAGAAGTAAAAAATAAGATTATTCAAAATAGAAGTGGTAATACTTATAATGATATAAAAATGGTACATGATTATTTAGTTAATAATGTAGATTATGATACAAGTATATCAAAAGAGAATATTTATAATTTATATGGAGCTCTAGTAAATGGAGAATCAGTCTGTGAAGGTTATGCACGAGCATTTAAATATATAATGGATGAAATTGGAATTCCATGTACATTAGTAAGAGGAATGGGGCAAAATTCGGAAGGAGAAACTGAAAATCATGCTTGGAATTATGTTCAATTAGATGGTACATGGTATGCAATTGATTGTACATGGGATGATCCAATAATGTCTAATGGTTGGTCTTCAAATCAGCGTAATAAATATAAGTATTTTTTAAAAGGCTCTAATGATATGAGCATAGACCATGTAGTAAGTAATAGATTTAGTGATGATGGAAAGATTTTTACATATCCAGATTTAAGTGTAATTAGTTATTAACATGATTTTAGGGATGGAGGAAAAAATTATGGCATTTTAGCCAGAGAATTTTGACAATTAATAATCCATTTTATCTAAATCATAAATAAAAATTTATTAAATTATTCGGCTACGCTACATTATAAACAAATTCTAAAATTAACAGATAGGCCCCTCTCAAATCGAGTTTGAGATTCTCCCATCTGTTAATTTAAGTATTTGTATTATAACTTCGCTTACATTCATAATTTAATAAATTTTTATTTATGATTTATATATTAAGTAGATACTTTTTTGTCAAAATTCTCTGGCTAAAATGCTATAATTTTTTCCTCTGTCACCAAAATCATTATAAAATAATGCAGATTAATCCACCACTACCTTCATTTACAATTCTTTCTAAAGTTTCTTGAAGTTTTACTTGTGCATCTTCTGGCATTTTAGAAAGCTTAGTTTGTAAACCTTCATTAATTAACTCATGTAGACTTTTTCCGAAAATATTAGAATCCCAAATTTGTTTAGGATCACTTTCAAATCCAGAAAGCAAATAATTTACTAACTCTTCAGATTGTTTTTCAGAGCCAACAATAGGAGAGACCTCTGTTTCAACATTTGTTTTTATCAAATGAATAGAAGGTGCAGTAGCCTTTAATTTAACGCCAAATCTTGAACCTTGTTTTATCATTTCTGGTTCTTCTAATATTAGTTCATCTATAGTTGGTGTTACTATACCATAACCCTTACGATTAACATCATCTAAGGCACAAGCAATTTTATCATATTGCTTTTTAGTACTAGACAATTCAGAAATAATACTAAATAAATCACCTTCATTTAATACTTCGACACCTGTAATTTCAGACAATACATTATAAAACAATTCTTCTTTCAGTGTAACATCTATATTAACAGTTCCAGTACCAAGTTGCATATCTTCAATAGAAGTTTTACTGATAATTTCTGTTTGTTTTATAGTATCTACACAGGTTGATACATCTTTTAAAACATTAATATTTTCAAATGCATTTTTTACCTCAGTATATAATTGTGTTTTTAAAGGATGTTCGTGATTTAGACCATCAACCCATCTAGGAAATTTTATTTTTACTTGATCAACAGGAAATTCAAAAAGTACTTTTGAGAACATATTATTTATGTCTTCTAAGCTTAAATATTCGCAGTTAGTTGGAATTACAGTTGTTCCATATTTTTGACTTAATTTTTTAGTTAATTCTTGTGTGTAGTCTGAATTTGGTTCTTGAGAATTTAAAAGAATTATAAAAGGTTTATTAAGTGCTTTTAATTCAGATACTACTCTTTCTTCTGCTTTTATATAATCTTCTCTTGGGATATCTGTGACAGTTCCATCAGTTGTTACTAAGATTCCAATAGTTGAATGTTCTTCAATTACTTTTTTAGTTCCTATTTCTGCTGCTGTTTCAAATGGTATTTCTTCTTCAGACCAAGGTGTTTTTACCATTCTAGGCATATCATCTTCTAAATATCCAATTGCATTGTCAACTAAATATCCAACACAATCTACTAGTCTAGTTTTAAATTTTAAATTGTTGTCAAGTGTTATTTCTATTGCTTCATTTGGTACAAATTTTGGCTCTGTTGTCATTATTGTTTTTCCACCTGCACTTTGTGGAAGTTCATCTTTTGCACGTTCTTTTTTGTATTCATTATCAATATTGGGAATGACTAGTAAATCCATAAATTTTTTTATAAAAGTAGATTTTCCAGTTCTTACAGGACCAACTACTCCTACATAGATGTCACCATCTGTTCTTTTTGCGATGTCTTGATACAATCTTGTATTTTCCATCTATATACCTCCTTAAATTTCAAAAGAAAAATCTTTGTTACTTAGATACTTTAGTTAATATATATTGAACAAGTTTTGAGAATATGACAAGTTTTATAAAAAAGTAATTACAGTGTACAAGGAACTTGATAAATAAAGAGAAATATGATAATATAACAATATTAAATATAAACTCATATAATATACTAGTTAAAAACTGAAAGGAATGAATAATATGATGAATAAAGACAAAGATATAATACAACTTCTAAAATCATATAACCAAGAACATATAATTAAACTATTAGATAAATTAGCCATCGGCG
>CARBKU010000252.1 GCA_948946035.1 uncultured Clostridia bacterium | reverse complement strand
ATTTTTATGGCACCCTTCCAAGGCAAGCTTGAACTCTTTCCATAAAAATTATTAAGTATTTCTAACTCAATTACTTTCAATCAAAATTTAAAAAAAATTATTAAAATTTAATTTAGGATAGATAGTAATAAAAAGTCATTACAAATAAGGAGGAAAGTAAATGGAAAAATACGAGCATAAGTATGGAGCAGACCAAATTCAAGTATTAGAAGGACTTGAGGCAGTAAGAAAAAGACCTGGTATGTATATAGGTAGTACATCTGTTAGAGGATTACATCATTGTGTATATGAAATTGTGGATAATGGTGTAGATGAGGCACTAGCAGGTTATTGTACAGAAATAAATGTAACAATAGAGCCAGGAAATATTATTTGTGTAGAAGATAATGGAAGAGGAATTCCAGTAGAAATACATCCTAAAACTAAAATATCAACAGCAGAAACTGTATATACAGTTTTACATGCAGGAGGTAAATTTGGAGGAGATAGTGGATATAAAGTATCTGGAGGACTTCATGGAGTTGGTGCATCTGTTGTAAATGCTTTATCTAATTGGACAGAAGTTACTATAAAAAGAGATGGTTTTTTATATAACATGAAATTTGAAAAAGGGAAGACTGTTCAAAAATTAGAGAAAATAGGTGAAGCTAAAGGTACTGGAACAAAAGTAAGATTTTTAGCAGATGATACTATTTTCGAAAGTTTGGAATATGAATATGAAGTGTTAGAAAAAAGATTTAGAGAAATTGCTTTTTTAACTAAAGGTTTAAAAATAACAATTGAAGATAAAAGAGAAGAGACACCTAAAAAAGCTGAATTTTGTTTTGAAGGTGGATTAATTTCTTTTGTAGAATACTTAAATAAGAATAAAGAAAAATTAAATAAAACACCAATTTATATAGAAAAGTATGGAGAAGTACCAGTAGAAATAGCTATTCAATATACAACAAGTTACTCAGAAAATATTTATACATTTGTAAATAATATTAATACAATAGAGGGTGGAACACATTTAGAAGGATTTAAAAGATCATTAACAAAAGTATTTAATGATTATGCAAGAAACCATAATATTTTAAAAGAAAAAGACAACAATTTACAAGGGGAAGATATTAGAGAAGGTATTACAGCTGTTGTTTCTGTAAAAGTTAAAGAACCACAATTTGAAGGGCAAACAAAAACAAAATTAGGAAATAGTGAAGTAACAGGTGTAGTTCAAAGCATGGTAAATGAATCTTTAAATACTTTTTTAGAAGAAAATCCTAATATTGCAAAAGCCATATTAGAAAAATGTATAAGTGCATCACGTGCAAGAGAGGCTGCAAGAAAAGCAAGAGAATTAGTAAGAAAGAAAAATTCACTAGAAACTTCAACATTACCTGGAAAATTAGCTGATTGTAGTAGTAAAGTTGCTGATGAATGTGAAGTATACATAGTAGAAGGGGATTCAGCTGGGGGAAGTGCTAAACAAGGAAGAGACAGAAAATTCCAAGCAATATTACCTTTATGGGGAAAAATGTTAAATGTTGAAAAGGCAAGAGCTGATAAAATATATGGAAATGATAAATTAAACCCAGTTATTTTGGCAGTAGGTGCTGGAATTGGAGCAGATTTTGATATAACAAAAATAAGATATGGAAAAGTAATAATTATGGCAGATGCTGATGTTGATGGGGCACATATTAGAACTTTATTATTGACATTTTTCTTTAGATATATGAGACCATTAATAGAAAATGGAAATGTTTATTTAGCACAACCACCTTTATATAAATTATCAAAAAAAGGAATGGAAGATATTTATTGTTATACAGATGAAGATCTAGAAAAATCATATAAAGAATTAGAAGAAAAAGGTATAACTAGAGATCAATTAGGATTACAAAGATATAAAGGTTTAGGAGAAATGAACCCAGAACAATTATGGGAGACAACAATGAATCCAGAGACTAGAATGTTAATAAAAGTTACAATGGAAGATGCAATAAAAGCTGACGAAATATTTACTTTATTAATGGGTGATGAAGTTGAACCAAGAAGAGAGTTTATCCAACAAAATGCAAAATATGTAAAAAATTTAGATATTTAAAATATTTTATAATAAATTTAATGGCAGATAAAAATTTAATTTTATCTGCCATTAATATATAAAGCTAATAATAATCTTAGCTAAAACTAATATATCTAATATTCGAACCTAATATATATTGCTATATAAATAAGCCCTCTACCACATATATTAATCATTCGCTCGACCATTAATACACCAAAAGTAACTGTATTCATCCCAGAGGGACTAATAATAACCACTAAAAATGTTAGATATAAGAATAATCTTAGCTCGAATATATTACATATAATTTGACCATATATAATTTATAAAGAATAAAAATTCAAATAAAATATAGCCTACATACACATAATATATTCTTCTCGCCGACATATTATAATATATAAAATACACCATAATATATCTTTGTCCGAATATCAATAAACAAATTAATATCTATTAATACTCTTGGCTCAACTATTATTAACCTTATATTTTTATTATTAACAAATCAAAAAAAAATATTCAAAAAAATAAAAAAAAATAAATAAATAAAATGTCGAAAAATGCAGATGAAAAATAGTTGACAATAAATGTAAAACAATGTAAAATAAAAAAAATTAGGAGGTGAAATTATTAAAAAAAAATCAACACAAGAATGGG
>CARBKU010000251.1 GCA_948946035.1 uncultured Clostridia bacterium | reverse complement strand
TTTAATTATATCATCATCAATGTTGGGAAAAACAATAATATTTGATATGGCTATTATGAAAATCAAAGAAGTATTAGATAATACAATAGTATATAAAGTATTTAATGGAATTTTAGTTATTAATAATGATATTAATGATTTTTGTGAGACACGATTGAAAAATATATTTTGTGATTTGAGAACTCATAAGATTAATTCATTTATGAATTTTAGAAATTTAAAAAATGTATGTTTTTCAAAAATTCAGTTTACAGCAAATGAAATTGAGCAACTGAAAAGTTTTGGTGCAATACTTGAATAATCTCTTTGCAGCAGGCGAAAGCCTGCTGCCTTTTTATGTAAAAACCAAAAATATAATATATAAAAATAATAAGTGTATTATTAATATAGAAATTAATTTGTGAAGGAGATGTAATTATTTATTTTAAAACATTTAGTCAGATTGGTGAATGGCATAAATCAATCGGCAAAGAAAATGAAGATGCAATTAAAGTAGTGGTAAATGGAGATTACTTTTATTGCGTGATTTCCGATGGAGCAGGGAGCAGTGATTTTGCAAAAGAAGCGGCATGGTGTACAGTAAATGCTACGGCAGATTTTTGTTACAACAATAGTAGTGAGTTTTTTACCGATAAACAGGAACAGATTGCGAGAAACCTTATATTTGATATTCAGCAGGCGTTATATGAACAAGCTACAAAGCTAAATACTGATTTATCAGAAATGATGTGTACATTAGTTTTACTTTGTATAGATACAAAAACAATGCAATATACAACTATTCATGTTGGAGATGGCTTGATTACTAAAATATGTGATGATAAAACAGAAATAATATCCTACCCTGAAAATGGTGTTACAAAACAATATACATATATGGTCAATTCGCCATCAGTTATGAAACATCTGAGAATTAAAAGTGGTATATATGACCCAAAAGCACATTTTTTTGCTTGTACAGATGGTGCCGTTGAAAACTGCTACTCAACACAAGAATACTTAAAAAGAATTATTGAAATAGAAAATTTCGACAGTTTTCAGGATGACTCAACATATTGCTTTTGTAGTTTCAATGATATATAATATTTAATATAATTTATATTTTTGGAGGAACACACTAATGTCAACTAGAACAATGGATGCTGAGAATAATATGTATCATAATGCTGCTGCAATAATTAATGGAACTATAAATGTTAATGAGATTGCTACGAGTATTGCAAGAGAACCGTTTTCTTTCTATTTAAAAAGATATGTATCAGAAAAAAGTAAAATTAGTATTAATGATATGACTTTAGAAGACATTATGTGTTTTTTTGAGAAAAATATTTGTAATTATAGTGACGATACTAAAGAAAGTATCGAATCTTGGTTCCCGATTCAACGAGTTCGTCGTGTTACCAGAGACTGCCTTAATTATATTGATGATAGAAACGAGTATCCAATTAAAGTTAAAAGAATTATTAAAAATAATCAGAAAGAATATGATGAGTTTTTAAGTTTGAAATCTATAAATAAGAGAGAGCGTAATGATTTTCAAAAGAAAAGATATCGTGAATTGAATAATTTTTTTACTAACAAATTTAATAATATTAAGCCTCGAGAGATGTCGCGTGCTAGTTTATTAAAATTATTTTTTTATTTGAATTGTTCATTAACAGAAGCTGATGATTTGTTGCAAGAGTTAGGAGAATGTGGATTTTATTTTAAAAATAGAGAAGAATTATTAATACTATGGAGTTTAAGTCAAGAAAATAAATTTGAATCATATTACCGTAATTTATATTTATTGAAAGCTGATAAAATTTACAGTGAAATCTATGTTGGCAATACAAAAGATTATGAGAATAAGATTTTAAATGATAATGGATTAATACGAAATATTTGTGAAGATGAATTAAAAGAAATTATTTTAAGTTTGGAGACTAATTCCCAAATCCGCTCTACAGCATTGGAAGTTTATCGTAAGGTAATTAATGAAGTGAATTCGAATTTTACCCAAAAATTTGAACATGAAGAATTCAAAAACAGAAAATCGGAATTATTGAGAAAAATAGAAAATAATTGTCATTATCAGAAAAATGTAGAAAATCTTAAAGAATTAAATAAAAAAATGAAAAATAAAGAAAATACGGCATATAGGAGAATTTCTGATGAATTAGCAAAACGATATAATAGAAATATTATTGCATTTAAATCAGAAAAAATAAAAAGAATTATAAATGGCGAACTTCATGATAATGTCGATAGAAAAGATTTAATTACAGGTTTATTTTTGCTATTTGTTTTGGAAAATTATTATGATGCAGAGTCTTGTGACATATTTGATACAATTTATTCTAGAGAAGAACTAAAAGATTTGAATGAATTTGAAGATCTTGTTCGCAATTTTGAAGAGTCTATTGATGATTCTTTAGTAGCCATAGATATGCAAATGATTAATATGACAAATCCGTATGATGCTTTTTTGTGTTTATGTTTGGCGACACCATCTCCTGTTGCAACTTTTTGTGCGTATTCTGATGATTATTTTGAAAATGAAGAAGTGAATGAAATATGATTAATATAGGAAAGGATAAAATGAAATTTGAGGAATTTGTTAAACATTACTTTTTAGTTCAAAAAAGTAATACTGCAATTAAGAAAATTAAAATTTTGGTAGATGATAGCATAATTGTTTTAAAAAAATATATTGGTTGTGGTGCATATAATGTTGTGTTCTATG
>CARBKU010000250.1 GCA_948946035.1 uncultured Clostridia bacterium | reverse complement strand
GGGTATTATTAGAAGGTATTGTTGAAAATAATGCAGATGAGTTATTAAAAATGTATAGAGATTATTGCAAGCAACTAAATGATAATGAAAACCTAAAAAATATTAAACAGCAATTTGATGATAAAATATATGCATTTGTAATAAGACATGCTGAAGAATTTAATGGAATATTATCTGCAGAATTTAATATTGAAATAGATAATTTTATAAATGAAATTGTAAAAAACTTAATTTCTAAAATGAATAGAATGCATAAAATAGAAATTCAAAAAAAGAAAATGAATGAAAAAGACACTCTTGACAATATCGAGTGTGCCTTTAAAAGTGCATTTTATATGCATTTTAGACATTTATATAATGAAGCTGAAAATCTAAACATTAGTACACCATTTTATACAGCAATATTTTATTTTATAAGAGAGTTTTGCTATGCATCTATGTTTAGATATAATAAAAATGGTAAGTTTAATGTACCTTATGGTGGAATAAGTTATAATAGAAAAGAATTTATGAAAAAGATTAATTATATAGGCTCAAAGAAAATAAAAGAATATATGGTAGATACAAAAATATATTGTGATGATTTTGAGAAATTTCTTAAAGAGGTAAAACCTAAAAAAGGAGATTTTATTTTCTTAGATCCTCCATATGATACAGAATTTTCAACATATGCAAAAAATGAGTTTGTCAAGAATGATCAAGTGAGATTATGCGACTATTTAAAGAATACAAAAGCAAATATAATGTTGATTATAAAGAATACTGACTTTATTTATAGCTTATATAATACAAAAGAATTTAAGATAAAAACATTTGATAAAAAATATCTTGTAAGTTTTCAAAACAGAAATGACAAGATGTAGAACATTTATTGATAACAAATTATTAGGGGGAAAAGCTATGTCATGGGGATGGAGAACGAAACCAAGAAGTGTTGTAAAGACAGTACAATAGTTTAAATATTTTTCTAAATTAGAAAATAAAAATTGGGAAGAAAAAACTGAACAATTAGATAAAAGAGGAAAAGCTATACATCCTGTTAGAAGAGAATATGTATATAATGCTCATAAAGATGAAGATGAAAATTTAGCTCAAATGTCTTATGAAGACTATGTTTCAGGAATGTTTGATATTACAGAAACAGAAAGCAATGCAAGAAATGACAAAGCTACATTTGAATTTTTTGGTTTTGGTTATGTTGATAATGATGGACTTATTCAAAGTACAGAAGTTGGAAAATTAATACAAAATGATAGATTTGATAGCGAAGATTTTCTAAAACAATTATTAAAAATGCATTTTCCAAGTAAAGCAACAGAAATAGGAAGAAATATACCAGAAAGAAAATTTGTATTTCCTTTTGAAATAATATTAAAAATATTAGAAAGATTCCAATATGTAAATAGATACGAAATGGGATTTATCTTTGGATGCAATGGTATTGAAGAAATAGACAAACTTTATAATGCAATTGAAAAATTTAGAGAACAATATAATGAATTACCAAATAAAATTGATAGGACTAAATGTGAAAATATATTTAAAGAAATTTATAAAGCTACCTATGATATTGAACCAAATGTAAATACCCTATGTGTAAATTATGGTGATGCTATAAATAGATCATTATTATATACAGGATTATTTGATGTAAGTGAAAGAGGAAATTATACAAAAGTTAGAGTTGCAGAACATGCTAAGAAAAAAGTAGAACTATTAATAAAAAAGTATAAATTTCAAAAAGTAGATGCAGATAATATGAAGATTATATGAAATGGTATGGTAATTCACACAATATTACATTGCCTTGGGAAAACAAAGATGAAAGAAAAGAACTTATTTATGAAAAAATCAACTTATTACAAAATAAAATTAATGAATATAAGTTAAAATATTCAATTACAATTGAAAAGGATATTAAAGAATATCTGAATAAGGTAGAAAAAATAGGCAAAAACAATGAACTTAAATTACTAGAACAAGATTTAATACAAGATATTACAAGTTTAAATGAATATGTATTTATTAAATATATTTCTAAAAATGAACAAACGAGAAAAGAAATTTTGGATAAATTTGAAGATATTCTAATAGGTAATGAAGATATGGCTGCACTTTGGCTTGAATGTAATACATGGAGGTCATTAGTAGCTATAGATGGAGAAAAAGAAGTAAAGAGAAATTTTACAATAGAAGAAGACTTATCTCCAAGATATTTTGCACCAGGAAAAGGTAATACACCAGATATGGAATTATATAAAGATGATTATGTTATTGTACCAGAGGTTTCTCTTATGACAGGTGTTTTACAGTGGGAACACGAAGCTTCATCAGTAATAGATCATATATTAAATATTATGAAGAAATATAAGTCTACATATGTAATTGGATTATTTATATCAAGTAGAATAAATGTTAGAACAATGTGGCAATTTTTTATATTAAATAAACAAAGTTGGATGGGGTCACCTGTCCCAGTAATTCCATTAACAATAGAGCAATATATAAAAGTTTTAAAATATACATATAGTAATAATTTAGCAATTGATGAATTAAATAATTTATTAAATTATATACATCAAGAAGCAATAGATTGTGAAAGCTATGAAGAATGGGATAAAAATATGGAGAACTATATTGAAAATTGGCGAGAAAAACTTGTAAATTAGAAAAATATCTTAAATAGTAAAAAATAGTCGTAAAATCAGCAGAATTATGTAACTATGAAAATTAACCTGAATCTGTGAATTAGA
>CARBKU010000249.1 GCA_948946035.1 uncultured Clostridia bacterium | reverse complement strand
CTAAACAATATGAAACAGATAAAAAGACCTTACTAAATCGATTTCAAAAGGAAAAAGAGATTAATAAAAATACAATAAAAAAAGAAGATTTAATCTGTAATGTGAAAGAATTAGTAGATTTTAATGAAAATAACGTGGATAGAAATTTTCTTTTAAAATTAATTGATAAAATTGAAATAGATGATGATAATATTGATATTTATTATAAATTTAAAGCGATTTAAACTTTTAGTATAATTCTTATCCCAAATATAGAATATTTGAAATTGCAACAACTTTTAAAGTCAAATTCTAATAAATCCAAAAGAAGGATTGTAAATTCGCTATGAACTTGCTATAATAAATACATAAATTTAAAGAAAGGAGCTGATATTTATGTCTGAAGCACAAATTCAAGCAATCAAAGATGTTATTAAAATGACACCAAGACTTAATGTAGAATGTTTAAATTCTGTTAAAATCTTAATGGAAAAAGCAATTGATTCTGAACTATTAAGACTAGAGCCTACTGTCATTTTAGAAAACATGGATATTACTGAAAAAGTAATGTATTTAGACTATTTAACAGAAAGCAAAGATACCAAAGAAAAAGAACTAGAAAATGCAATATCTTTTGAAGAAATACTACAAAGAGAGGGGTTGACCTATGGTGATTTACAAGATAAAAATTAGACCAAAAGCCCTTAAATTTATTGAAAAACAAGACAAAATTCAAAAATTACGAATTTACAAAGCAATTTACAACCTGCCAAATGGTGATGTAAAGAAAATGGTAGGTTGTAAAAATGAATATCGACTTCGAGTTCGGTGACTATCGAATTATTTATGAATTAAATCAAAATGAACTTATTATATTAGTAACAAAAGCAGACAACAGAGGACAAGCCTATAAGTAACAATTTTTTAATTTAAAAATCTTAACATTAAACTCTAAATTATATTTTATTCAATCAGAGTTTAAAATTCTCCCAAACCAAACGAAACCCATGGTTCTTCTAACCATCTCCACTTATTACAAGGGAAATTAATAGTAAGAGGTCCATAAACTTTTTGATATTTATCTTTCAATTCTTTTGCTATTTTACAATATTTTCTGTGTAAGCAAAGAGCTTTTTCATCTTCTGGGTGAGTATCTAGATACAAAGCAAGTTCAGTAATTGCAAATTCATAACATCTAATTTGTTGCATCATTTCTCTTCTAGTCTCACAATTAACAGTTCTTTCTAGTTCACAATCACATTTATTTCCATAAGTATTATTAACAGGTATAGAATCCATCATATCATTACAACCACAATTTCTATTTTCGTTTATTGACATTTATTACACCCCTTTCCAATTGTATTAGTAGCCTCTATAAATTTTTGTTGTTCCATATCTTGACATGGTACATAAGGGCTAACTAATTCAGGGAAAATAGTTCCCATTTTTAATCCAACACATGGTTTAAAAGTTTTATCCATATATTGAAAAGGTACATAACTTTGTGCTAACATTGGATTTTCAGGGAATACATTATATTCTTCATCAAATCCACAATCACAACTATTACTATAATTTTCATATGAAACAACATCATTACATTTGTCTTCTATAATATCGTTTTGTAATTCACATGAATTGTCTTTGTAGCTGTTATTCATACAATAACATTTTCTTCTAAACATTTTTATTCCTCCTTTATAGCATTATATGAATAAATTCGACATAAGTTACCATATAAAATTAAAAAAACATATTGAAAAAATAGAAAAATTATCATACTATGGATATATGAACACATAATAACGTGTTATATGTAAAATAAATAGTACAATATTTAACACAATAAGAATATTGAAAGGTGGAAGATAGGACATTTCTTAAAATGCCTCTTTACAAATGGTTATGAAAGAAGAAATTAAAAAGAAGTTATTTGAACTGGCTGATGAAAAATATAAAATTTTTCATAGTGGGCTTTGTCCAGGGGTAAATAATATTATTGGTATTAGAGTACCAGTACTTAGAAATTATGCAAAAGATTTGATAAAAAGCTATCCTTTAAATGATTTATTAAATGAAATTGATGATGCTTATTATGAAGAAATTATGCTAAAAGGAATGCTAATTGTTTTAGCCAAAAATGAGGATATTGAAATTATTTTAGACTATATTAGTAGTTTTATTCCTAAAATTGATAATTGGGCAATATGTGATGTATTTTGTGCAAGTTTAAAAATTACTAAAAAGTATAAAGATGATATGTGGATTTTTCTACAAAGATATTTAACTTCAAATAAAGAATTTGAAATTCGTTTTTCTATTGTTATGATTTTGGATTATTATATTGAAGAACAATATTTGGAAAGAGATTTTGAAATTTTTGATATGATAGAAAGCAAAGATTATTATGTACAAATGGCTGTTGCATGGGCAGTTTCTATTTGCTTGATTAGGTTTTATGATGAAACTGTTGATTATTTAAAGAAATGTAAGTTAGATAATTTTACTTTTAATAAATCTCTCCAAAAAGCAATAGAGTCATATAGAATTAAAGATGAACAAAAAGAATATTTGAGAAATATGAAAAGGTCTTAATTCATGTTCTTGCATTATTTCCTAAATTTCCGTTTTAACCAATACTACTAAGGATGGATAATATAGCAATTTTAATAAATTATTTTTACTAGTCTAAAAGACAATAAAATGTTACTTGATAATCTTTTTTGTGTTTAATATCTTGAAAATACTGATATATAAATATTTATGCAGTATC
>CARBKU010000248.1 GCA_948946035.1 uncultured Clostridia bacterium | reverse complement strand
TTTTTTTGTTCAGAAATATCTTTTTCTAATTCTAAATATACTCTTGTTTCATCTTTCTTTTTTTCTTCATCATTTTCTTTGTCTGTATCTTTTCTTAATACATTATATAAATATAATGGTGTTGCATAATATTCTTCTTTATCTTTCATATTAAACCATATATAGAAATCTTCTAAAACAAGATGGCGAGGCAATTCTCTCATTTTTTCTCTCCTTCATTTTTTATTATGTAAAAAATTTTAATAAAATACTTAGAATTGTATTGACAAATATAATTTATGGTCGTACAATAACAATATGAAATTGTTATATAAGATTTTTTACAATATAATGATACAACAATTACTAACAAATATCAATAGGCGAATTGTATTTAAAATCTTGCAAACAAAAAAATTAACCAAAGGAGGAAAAAGAAAAATTGAATACTAAAGAACAGATTTTAGACTTATATTACAATCAACATCTAAAACAAAATGAAATTGCTAAAATAGTTGGAAAAAGCTGTCCTTATGTTTCAAAGGTTGTAAAAACTGACAAAAGAAACAAAGAAGAAAAAGAATCTCGTAAAAAAACAAATGCTGAAAACAGAAAAGTTTATTTACAAGAATACTTTAAAACTTATGATAGACCAAAGAAAGATGACAACAGTTATGAGCAAATGGTAGCACAACAAAAACAAGATGCAATGGAACTATCTTATAATAGTAATACTATATCAGACTATGCTCTTGCAAAATGGTCTAGCATATACCACACTAATAGCAAAGGAATTTAAGTATAGATAGCAAATTAAAAGTTGGAGCTGATATTCCAAAAACAATAAATATGAATATCAAAGTACCAACACAAAAATGTAAAAATAGATATGTTTATAGTTATTAACAGACTTTATTAAGATTACTTAATAGGTCTTTTTTATTGTGAATTTTAGAGAAAGGAGGACTTACAATATGGGTACTATTAAAGAAAATTATCAAATTAAGTCAGTTGTTGAGGCTATGCCGATTACAAATGACTTATGTGAAACGATGTTTACTTCATACCCAGATTTAGTAGATATCAAACAATTAAAAGAAATGCTTGGTATTGGTATTACTCTTGCATACAGATTAGTAAAAAATAATACCATTCAAGCCTTAAAAGTTGGTAGAGAATATAAAATACCAAAAAGAAATGTTATCGCCTATTTAACAAATCAAAACGAAATATAACTTGACTAGATTTTAATTTACTTTCATGGTATTATAGTTATGATATCAATAAGTAGGTTAATTTTAGTTGTTATGAAAAGGAGTATTTATGAATATAACGGCAAACCTATTTATACAACATGGTTTATACTATGTTATTTTAAGTTACAGAGATAGTAACAACAAAAGAAAACAAAAATGGATTCCTACAGGAATTACAGAAAAAGGAAATAACAAAAGACTAGCAAATCAAAATTAAGCAAAATTATAAAGACTATTTACCAACAGAATCTACTTTTGAAACTGATGAGGCAGAAAAATATTTTGAAGTATATCTAAATGAGTGGCTAGAATCATATAAGCATAGAATTGAAGAAAATACCTACAATTCTTATAAGACTGTAGTTCCAAAACAACAGAGTTTTTTAAACGGAAAAAATATTAAATTGAAAGATTTAAAACCTGTTCATATACAAAAATTCTATGACTCTTTATATGCTAAAGGATTAAATGGAAATTCTATATTACATTATCATGCCAATATAAGAAAGGCTTTAGATACTGCAATGAAACTTGATATTATTCCAACTAATCCAGCTGATAAAATTGAAAGACCGAAAAAAGAACAATTTATTGGAGATTGTTATAATTTAGATGAATTACAAACTTTATTTGAAAAATCTAAAGGAGATCCATTAGAAATTGTTATACTAATTGCTAGTTTTTATGGATTAAGAAGAAGTGAAGTTTTAGGTTTAAAATGGTCTGCATTTGATTTTACAAATGATACAATAACAATTAAGCATAAAGTTGTAGAAACTATTGTAAATGATAAAAGGACTTTACTTTTAAAAGATAAAACTAAAAATAGTTCTAGTTATCGTTCATTACCATTGATACCAGAAATAAAAGAAACTTTACTTGAACACAAGAAAAAAATAGAAAGTAATAAAAAACTTTGTGGAGATAGTTACATCAAAGAATATAAAGAGTATATCTTTGTAGATAGTATAGGAAAAATATTTAGACCAGAATATATAACTGACCATTTTTCTTTACTATTGAAAAAACAAAATTTGCGACACATTCGTTTTCACGATTTAAGACATTCTTGTGCTAGTTTATTATTAGCAAAAAATATTCCTATGAAAGCTATTCAAGAATGGTTAGGTCATTCTACCTATTCTACTACTGCAAATTTATATACACATTTAGAAAGTAATACTAAAAACGTTTCTGCTAATGTTTTGGCAAATGCAATTAGTTTTGTATAAAAATAAAAAAATTATCATATTTAAACCCACCTACGAAAATAAGTTTAATTAGATAATTCTTTAAATTGGCTGGGCTGGTGGGATTCGAACACACGCATGCCAGAGTCAAAGTCTTTAAAAGTATTTGTTTTATAACTTTTCTTATTATTTATTAATGTTACTTAAAGTATTAATTTTTATAGTATTTTAGTAATTATTATTTTTATTTTTTGATTTAATAATATTTTTAGGATTTAAAATTTTATAAAGATTTTGTTAGACATTTGTTAGAGCTAAAATATTATAAAATTGATAACAGTA
>CARBKU010000247.1 GCA_948946035.1 uncultured Clostridia bacterium | reverse complement strand
AAGAGTCGAAATTAAAAAATATGTGAAGAATATAGGAGGAATATAAATTATGAAGTTAGTAAAATTGGAACAAGCACAAGAGTTTTCAAATAGTGATAGATGTAAAGGATTAGAATATCCCTTAAATGATATAGATATTAATTTTTCTACAGCAATTATAAGTGGAAGATATCCAGATAAGGGATATTGTGTAAATGAAGAATGCAAAGAGTTAATTTATGTTATAGAAGGAAAAGGAACATTAAACAAAAAAGACAAAACAATTGAATTTAATAAGGGTGATGTGATTTTAATTGATAAAGGGGAAGTATATTATTGGGATGGAAAATGTACAATTGCTATGCCTTGTACACCAGCATGGTATCCAGAACAACATAAATTAATTGAAGAATAAATAAATACATTATTTTAAAAGATGAGAGGAGAAACCAAAGCTAATGGAAAATTATTTTATAATACATGGCTCATTTAGTAGCCCATATTCAAATTGGATAGGATGGTTACATGATTTTATAGAAGATGAAGGAAAACAAGTATATGTACCAGATTTTCCTATTGGAGTAGGATACCAAAATTATGATAATTGGAGTAAATTATTAAAGAATTATTTAGATTTAGGGTTAATCAATGAAAATACAACTATAATAGGACACAGCATTGCACCAGTATTTATATCAAAGTTTTTAACTGAAAATAAAGTAAAAGTAAAAAAATTAATATTTGTATGTGGATTTAATAACTACTTAGGAATAAATGAAGAATATGATGCAGTAAATAAATCAATGTATTTTGATAATTTAGAAAATGTAAAACAATATGCAAATGAAATAATATGTTTTTATTCAGACAATGATCCATATGTAAAATATGAAGTAGAAAAAGATTTTGCAGGCAAAATTGCTACAGAACAAATCTTAATACCAAATGCAGGACATATTAATAGTGAAAGTGGATATGATACATTTGAAGATATAGTAAATTATTTATAAAAGTAAAGCCTTCTGTCACAAGAAGGCTTTTAAGCATCTTTATAAAAGATGAATCGAACTCCACACCGAAGCGTGCAACAATTAATGTAATAAAAGTATAATAGGTATTTTAGCAAAAATCAACATTTTTAAATAAATTTAAAATAAAAAACTGTAGCTCATATATTTCTATATAAGCTACATTCTAAATCATAACTGCTTACCGAAATGAGCCTTCTCAATCATCTAATAAAAGTATAATAGAAATTTTATTAAAAATCAATAATTTTATAAAATTTCATCAAAATACTTGTCGGAAATCTTCGTAAATGATATAATATTTACGAAGATTTCCGACAAAGGAGAAGATAAAAATGGATAATATTGAAAAAATTGAAGAGTTATTGAAAAAAAGAAACGGAATTATAACAACAAGTGAAGTAGAAGATTTAGGGATTAATAGTAGAATTTTAACTAGAATGATTGAAAGAGGAATAATTGAAAGAGTAGCGAGAGGTATTTATATAAGTGTAGATACAATAGAAGATACATATTTTACAACACAAGCAATATGTAAGAAAGGAATATTCTCACATGAGACAGCTTTATATTTTCATGATTTATGTGACAGAACGCCTATAAAGTTTCAATTAACAGTACCAAGCAATTATAATAACATATCAATTAAGAATAGTAACTATCAATTTTTTTATTTAAAAGAAGAATTATATAATGTTGGTATTATAGAAATGAAAACACTATATGGTAACAAGGTTAAGGTATATGATTTGGAAAGAACCATATGTGATATTATAAGAAATAAAAAGAAAATTGAGATTGCATTATTTACAGATGCCATGAAGAGATATGCAGAAAGAAAAGATAGAAATTCAATAAAGCTACATAAGTATGCAAAATTATTTAATATAGAAAATGAAGTAAGAAAATATTTGGAGGTGCTATTATGATAGCAAAAAATAGAGCACAATTAAAAGCATGGATAAAAAACATGTCAGCAAAAGTTGAGGTAAATGAAAATATTATTTTACAAAACTATATGCTAGAAAGGTTATTAGAGAGAATTTCAGTATCAAATTATAAATATAAATTTGTATTAAAAGGTGGTATGTTAATAACTGCTATAGTTGGAATAGATATGAGAAATACATTGGATATGGATGCAACAATAAAAGGTTTTGATTTAGAAAAAGACAACCTAGAAAATATATTAAATGAAATATTCAATATAGATTTAGATGATGGAGTTACTTTTGAATTTACAAATATAAAAGAAATAAGACAAGAAGATGAATATGGAGGATATAGAGTTTCTTTAGATGCCAAATTTGATAAATTAGTTGTACCTATGAAATTGGATATAACAACAGGAGATGTAATTGTTCCCAAAGAAGTAAACTATAAGTTTGGTTTAATGTTTGAAGATCGTTCTATAGAAATATTTGCATATAATATGGAAACAGTAATAGCAGATAAATTTGAAACTATAATTTCAAGAAATATTGATACAACAAGAGCAAGGGATTTTTATGATATTTGTATACTTTGGAATACACAACAACAAAACTTTGATAAAGAATTATTAGGACAAGCTATTGTAAAGAAATTTGAATATAGAGGTTCAATGGATAAATTGAATAATATAGATGAGATAATGGAAGTTATAGAAGAAAGTGAGGCTCTTAAGGAACATTGGAAGAATTATCAAAGTAAGTTTAGTTATGCAGAAGATATTGGTTATGAGGATACGATGAGAGTATTAGAAGAAATTATAAAATTATTAAAGA
>CARBKU010000246.1 GCA_948946035.1 uncultured Clostridia bacterium | reverse complement strand
TATTAGCATATTATTGTAGTTCTTTGTAATATTTTTGTAATATGATTAAATTTCCATGGAAAATGACATAATATATATTGACATATTGACATAATTATTGTATAATTTTAATGTAACTGGAGTTGAACACAGAGAGGTAAAAAATGACAAGAACTGAAAGAAACATTTTAACGAACCTAGGAGTGAAATCTCTAGGTTTCTACACTTCAAAGGCAGGAACTGTAATATCAGTTCATTGGGAACAGAAAAAAAAGAAATGGGAGGAGAAGGCTATAGAAAAATATTTAGCTGACATATATCCCAAAGCAACTATTATGTAATCTGTGTATTGATTCATAAGTATGAATCAGCATTAAGTCACAAGATATAGAAACATTTCTTGTGACTTTTTGTATTGTGCTAAAAAATGAAAATATAATGGAAATTTTTTGTATAAAAAAATAAATTCAGTAAATAATAAAAAAGAAAGATGTAAAGAAAGGAAGGAAGGATAAAAATGGCAGATTTAAACCAAATAGAATTACAACACTTAAGACATTTAATAGGAGCACACGAAACGGCATACCAAAAATTAAATACATTTTCTTCACAAGCTGTTGATCCACAAATAAAACAATTATTTACGAAATCAGCACAAGATGCATTAAATACTAAACAAAAATTAATGAGTTTTTTAGATAATTAGTAAGGAGGAAATAATAATGGACGAAAAAACAATGGTTAATGACATATTAGGAAGTGTAAAATCAGATTTAACAGCATACCAAACAGCAATATCAGAAGCTGAAAATATGCAATTAAGACAAACATTTCAACAGATAAGAAATAATGATGAAAGTTTTCAATATGAGTTATTTAAAATAGCTCAATCAAAAGGCTATTACAAACCAGCGCAAAAAGCTACTGTAACAGAAATAAATACAGTAAAAAATGATTTACAATCATAAAATAAACAGTACACAATTTGCCTTTCAATTTTGGTGAATGAACCAATATGAGGTATAAAAGAGATTTAAAATGTTAAGATTTCTTTTATGTCTCTTTTTTTACATTTAGTTTCCATTGCAAATTGATGAAAAAAACCAAAACTTAAATTATCTACAAGACATAAATTACCATATTTATAAAATAAAAACTTCAAATAAAATGAAAATGGGAGATAAAACGAAAAAAAACAAGATATACTTAGTAAAGTGAATAAAACATATAGAAATCGAAGTATTTAATCATTGCAAAAAAATAAATATTACAATATTATTACATAAACTAAACAATAGGCTAAATGGCTAATTGTTATACAAAGGAGTTTTTAATGTTTAAAAAAGTAATGATACATACGAAAAAGTGGATAAAATTCATAGTTCTTTTTTGCATTGCTGCTTTCTTAATAGTAAGTACAATAGCATTTTTGTATAAGCCTACATATTGTGTACTAATTAATGGTGAAGAAGTAGGATATACAGGAGATAGAACTGCATTACAACATAAAATAAATGATTATATAGAAAAGGGCGAAGAAGAAAACAAAAATATTGCATTTGTACAAGTTGAAAATCTTCCAGAGTATAAATTATGTTTATTAAAGAAAAATGTAGTAACAAATGATGAAGAAATATATAGTAAAATTAAAGAACAAGGAGTAACATATTATAGATACTATGGAATTGAAGAAAATGAAGAAGAAAAATTATATATTTCTTCATTCGAAGAAGCAGAAAACGTAGTAAAAACGTTAAAAGATAAAGATAGTACAAATGTAGAAAATATATCAATTGTAGAAAAATATCAAACAGAAATAAAAGAGTTAGTATCAACTGAAGAAGCGATTTCAAAGTTATATATTGAAAAGCCAGGAGTAGTTAAAACTGAAGAAAAAACCGAAACCAAAATACCAAGTAATAGTAATAAATATGAAACAAAGGGAACAGTAAACACATCATTTAAAACCTCTACAGCTAAAGCAAATATAGGAATTTCATTTATAAGACCAGTATCAGGTATAATAACTTCAAGGTTTGGTGCAAGTAGTACTATAAGAAAATCATCACATAAAGGATTAGATATTGCAACATCTGCTGGAACACCAATATTAGCAGCATCTACTGGAACAGTTACATTTTCAGGCTATAAAGGTTCATATGGAAATATGATAGTATTGTCACATGGAAATGGAATTCAAACATATTATGCACATTGCAATAAATTAACTGTATCAACTGGAACTAAAGTTTTACAAGGGCAAACAATTGCAACAGTTGGTTCAACTGGAAACTCAACTGGCCCACATTTACACTTTGAAGTAAGAGTAAATGGTGTAGCATATAATCCTCAAAATTATGTATATTAAATAAAACCTCCTATTTTATAATGTAGGAGGTTTTAATTTTTAAAGTATATTAAATAATTTTTTGAATAAACTAATTAAACAAAGTATTTTATACCAATATCAATGGCATTACGTTTTATAATTACACTACCATGCTCTACTAATTTACCTTCAAAGCTTTTAGAAGGAGGTAATAACTTGCCAAACTCAGAAATAATTGAATAAAATTGACTTGTATATTTATAATTAATATTGATATTTTTTATTAATAGATAATATGTACCATTATATAAAAATAGTGAAGCATTTTTAGAAAAGTTTGCAAAATCAAAATTTTTAAGAGTATTAATATAGCTACAAAGTTCACAAAATTCTTCTAGGTTGTTAAAAGAGTAAATTACATTTTTATTAAAATAGTTATTTGATTTAACTTTAGCAGTTACAGTTTTCCTT
>CARBKU010000245.1 GCA_948946035.1 uncultured Clostridia bacterium | reverse complement strand
TCTTATTTTTTGCAAACAAAATGCAAACAATGTTTACATTCGATTTTTAAATTATAATAAAAATGCCTAGGTGGCAACGTACTTAACATACGCTTAACTTGTAGTTACCTTGTCTAGGTCTTACTAAAAATATTCTACAATATAAAAATTTATATGTCAAACAATTTAGTAATATTTCTAAAAAAATAAAGGTAAAGACCTAAATCTCTACCTTTTTTACCGTTGGTTATTTGGCAGGTGTGCCAAGTCCTGCATCTCTTTTGACCTTTTAAAGGTGTGTGGATGGCACTATTGTCCACTTCAAATAACCTACTTATATTGTACTTTTATTATACAACTTTTATTCATTTTTGTCTAGCATTTTTTAGATTTATTTTTCCATATGATTTTTCCGTCTATTTCTTATAGTTTGATCCCAAGTTCTTTTATTTAACTTCATTAATGTTATTATTGAGTTTTTATTATGCTCATCATCTTGTCCTAATGCTAACTTTATAACAACCCTACCATTCTTTCCTATATCATCAATTTCTTTTAAATATATCATTGTATCTTCATGTCTATTATCTTCTACTATATAGTCTGGGTTTTCAATTATACTTTTGATATATGGTCTTAACTGTTTATATTCTTCTTCGTGGAATAATAGTATGTGTTCATATAGTCGTTCATCTGTTAAAATAACTTCTTCGGTTATTAACTTATTTTTATATATGCCTAATTTTTCTTTATCTAAATTTGTTATATATTGCAAATTATTACCTTCTTTTTTTATAATTTAAATTTTTTAAATCATATTTATATATTTTTGTATATTTGCCATTATCTAATGGTGCATCTTCTATGTAATTCCACCCTGTCTTTTCATAATAATTATCATGCTCTGTTATTAAATATAAATAGTTATATTTTTTTGTTTTAGCATATTCTATACTTGCCTCTTGTAATTTCTTTCCTACACCTTTATTTCTATAATCTTTTCTTACATACAGAGTTGCCATCCAAGGAAATAAATCTTGTCTTGCTTTTAAATCATTTACCCATAAAGATACTACTCCTATTACTTCGTTATTACATTTAGCAATAAACATTTTAGGAATATCATCTTCATTAATAGAGTGTTTTGTCCTATATATAACATCTTCTAACTTTGCTCCATTCTCTTTTGACCACTCTTTCCATATCCATTCAGATACTTCATTTATATATTTTTGTTCATTTACTAAATCAACTATTTCAATTTCATTCATATTTTAACCTTTCTTTACTTTTATTATAAACAATAACTTTTTATTTAGCATTGTTTTCACTTTCATACATATATTTTTTTATAATTGGATTAACTGCATTTCTTGGATAGCATATTATATTTTCTACATCTGCATCGATTGAATCTGCATAGCTTACAATATATGCTTCTGCCATATGTTTATCCATTGTATCCATATGTGTTGCAATTATATGAAGAGCTTGATATTTTAACTTTTCAGATATTTCTTCTTCATCCAAATACTTTTCTGCTATTTGTTCACCTAAATATACATGGTCAACTAATAAATATGAATAATTTAAATTAGATTTTATTTCACTGTTTTCATTCCATTTATCAAAAATTTTAGTTTTTCCTATGTCGTGTAATATTGCTCCAAATATGACTAAATCCATATCAACTTTATCTGTATAGATTGATGCAATATTATATGCATTTTTTGTTACATTTAATGTATGGTCTAACAATCCTCCATCAAAACATTGATGAGTTTTTTCATATTTAATATGTTCAATACCATCATGTCCTGCTCCTCTAACAAACAATTCAGATTTATAATCATTTAATATTTTTAAACAAGCATTTTTTAAAGCTGCATTTTTTATTTTATTAGCATATTCAATTAATTCTGCATATTTGCCTTCTTTTTCTTTTTCTGTTAAATTAATAAACATCATTTGTTCTCCCTCCATAACATAACTTTATTTGAGCAAATTATAACACATTTTACATCATTTGTCTTAATTTTTGTAAAATTTTGTATCTTTTTTCCTAATATTTTAAAGAGCCAGTAATTATACTAGCTCCATACTCTAATAAGCAATTTCATATTTAATAATAGCTTCAATCGTTTTAGAACTCATTAAATTGTCAAATACATTACTTACATCTTTCTTGTTTTCATCAGTACTTGTTATATAAAAGTTTTCCGTAGTTTCTACATATTTATGACCTAAAATATCTGCAACATCTCTAATTTCTATACCATTTCTTAAATTAATAGTTGCATAACTTCCTCTTAAATCGTAAAATCTACAATTTTCAATACCAAGTTCTTTATGAATTATCTTAAATGGATAGTTTAAAATATTTCTACCTACATATTTTCCCTTAGGTCTTGTAAATACCATATCTGCCTTATTTATTTGCAAAACATTCCCTATATTCTTAACTATTCGTTGTTCTACTACTTTTCCATATTTATTTAGTACATCTTCAAAATGATAAGTTAAATATTCTTTACCATACAATTTCTTCATATACTGTTGTTTCTTTTTATAATTCAGTAAAGCTGTATATAAAGTTTCACTCATATTAACTTGCCTAGTACCTTGTTTAGTTTTAGTACTTCCTATATACCATCTTCCTTTATTATCTTTTGGCTTGTCATATACTGTATGCCTAACATTTATAACTCTATTTTCGAAATCTATATCATCCCAAGTTAAGCTACAAAACTCCCCTGTTCTCATTTCAGTAAAACAACTTGTAATAAATGCACAAGTAAAAGTA
>CARBKU010000244.1 GCA_948946035.1 uncultured Clostridia bacterium | reverse complement strand
AAATTTATGTATCAAGAAAGGAATGAAATATAAAATGAAAAAACACATGCAGAAAACTATTTTTTTCAATTTTATATTACTAATATTAAGTTTGAATATATGTATTGTATATGGAAATGATGAAATAACTGACATATCAGCAGAAGCTGTATATTTAATAGATAATAGAACAAATAAAGTATTGTATAGTAAAAACGAAAACCAAAAAATGTATCCTGCTAGTACAACAAAAATATTAACAGCAATATTAGTATTAGAAAACTCAAATTTAGACGACTTGGTAACAGCAAGTTATAACGCAGTAATGTCTATAGAGGAAGGTTACTCTACAGCTAAAATTCAAATTAGTGAAAGTTTAACAGTAGAACAACTCTTACAACTGCTTTTAGTTCATTCTGCAAATGATGCTGCAAATGTATTAGCAGAGTACATTGGAGGATCTGTAGAAAGTTTTGTTTCTATGATGAATACTAAATTAAATGAACTAGGGCTAGAAAGTTCTCATTTTACAAATGCTTATGGAAAACATGATGAAAATCATTACACAACTGCACATGATTTAGCATATTTATTTAAATATTGTTTAAATAATGAAACATTTAGAAAAATTGCTGGAAGTGCTTCTTGTGCTATTCCAAATACAAATGAATCTCAAAGTAGATTATATCCTTCGACTAATCAACTATTAAATCCTAATAGCCCTAACTATTATCCTTTTTTAACTGCTGGAAAAACAGGACAAACTTCTGAAGCTAGAGAATGTTTAGTATCTTCTGCTTATAAAAATAATTTGGAATTAATTGGTGTTATACTTAAAAGTTCTGATAGATTTTTTGATACAAGAAAATTATATGAATATGGTTTTTCTAATTTTGAATTAAAAAATATTGTAACTGCAAATGATATTGCTACACAAATTGAGGTTTCTAATGCTACTAATGATACAAAAGATTTGAACTTATTGGTTAAAGAAACAATTCCCGCTCTTGTAAGGTCAAACGATACAAATTTAGATATAAAAACAAATATACATTTAAATGATTATATTTTTGCTCCTATTTTTGAAAATGACATTTTAGGAACAATTACTTATGAAATTAATGGAGTGTCCTATACAACTGATTTAATTGCATCTCATAATGTTGAATTATCTGAAGAACTAGGATATGCAATTTATGGAATTGTTGCATTTATTGCTTTATTCTTAGTATACAAGATTTTTCATTCTAAAAAACATAAAAATAAGTAATAATTTTTCATTTAAGAAAATGCGAGATTATATGGCATGCTTAAAATTTAAATCCATTTTTATTTTAAGTTTATTAATTAAAACTTTTTGGGAGCGAGTAGATACTTTAAACTTAAAATAAAAATGGATTCAAATTTTAAGCAATTGCCATAACAATACTAATCTATTAAATAATATCTATTTATAATCTTTTCCTACTATTACTGTTATATCTATTTTACTAGAACTTGATGCACTGTCAGAAATAGATCCTGTTCCTAATATTTCCTTAATATCTTGTAATATAGTATCTCTTATATTTTTCTTATTAATTATCATTGTTTTTGCAGTTGCATTTGTACTTCCTGTTCTTGTAACTTTATATCCAGCATCTGTTAATTCGTCCACTACACTTTGTAATTTTTTACTTTCTCCACTTCCATTTAGTACTTCAATTTTTAAAGAACTACTTGTACTAGATGCACTACTGTTAGATGTAATTGAGTTAGAGTTTTTTTCGTCTAACACAGCAGGTTCACCTATTTTATTTGTTTGATTTTCTGTTTCTTCTAAATCTCTGTCATAAAATAACTCTTTTATTAATTTAGCTGTTTCTGTTTTATCTGCAATGAATATACTTACATTGTTTGTTTGTTTCCAGTCTGGTGTTGTTCCTGGTAATGTAGCTGTTAATAAGTTTTCTGTATTAAATTCTACTGCATATGGAACATAATCTTTAATTATATTGAAGTCTACATTTGTTGTTACGTTTTCTTTGGCTACATCTATTATTTCTCCAATTTTAAATATATTTCCTGGTTTTAGTGTTTGTTTTAATACTTGCATTATAAATTCTCTTTGTGTTCTCATTCTTCCTAAATCATTGTCTCCATACTCTTCTGGATATGTTGTATTGTTATTATTATGCCTAAATCTTACTAGTTGCTCTGCTTTTTCTCCATCTAATTTTTGCTCCCCTGCTTTTAAATGGATATGCAAGTCTTGTGTTGGATCATCATAATCCATATCTATTGGAACATTAAATGTTACTCCACCTATTACATCTACTAATTTTATTAGTGCTTCAGTTCTTACTATTACATAATAATTTATGTCTAAACCTGTTATGTCATTTATGGCATCTAGTACTGCTTGTGGATCTTTTTCTCTTCCATATAATGCATTTATTTTTTCATATGCTGTTGCTTTTTTTGCATTTTTTCCTGTGTATGTATCTCTTGGTATTGATAATAATGTTGCTTTTTGTGTATTTGGGTTATATGATGCTACCATTATTGTATCTGTTAGGTCTACATCTTCTTGGTCTGTACTTATTCCTAAAACTAATATTTTAAATTCGCCTAAATTTTTTCTTGTATTTTCGTCATGACCTACAACTGTTGCAAGCATTCCGCTTAGTCCCCATCCATTTTTGTATACTTTGTATGTAAAATATCCTCCTACTATTATTAATAATAACATGATTATTAATAATATTTTTCTAAATATTCTTTTCTTTTTTCTCTTTTTAGGTTTAAATCTATTTTCTTCTCTATTTTCTCTTTTT
>CARBKU010000243.1 GCA_948946035.1 uncultured Clostridia bacterium | reverse complement strand
AATACCAGTAGGCTTTGCATTTAAAAGACCTTATGAAGGAGGACATGGAAACCAATTTTAACAAACCTTAAGTATACATTAATGAAATGATAAAAAGATAAGTAGTAATTATTCATTAATGTAAACAAATTCAATATTTAGAAAAAATACTTAGCTTTTATATAGGGCTAAGCATTTTTTATGAGTGTAATTTTATTACTGTCTATTTATACATTTCATTAAAAAATTGTATAAAAGGTGGTAATTAAATGAATATATTTGAAAATATAAATGATGAAATAATAGTAGTAAAAGCAATAAATGACAAAAAGGGAGAATTTACAGAAGAGACTGTTGCATTTATAGACTGTGATTATTCTTTAATTAGATTTTTAATCAGTCAACTATCACTAAAAGAAATTACTTTGAATAATTGGAACTATCCTGTTATAAAACAAGGCGATTCAATTACACTCTTATATAGATTAATTCTTCAATATTATTCAAAATATGATGAAGAATTAAAGAAAATTTTACAGAATAAAAATTATGAAATAAACCACATAAGCAAAAATACTCTAGACAATAGGCTTTCTAATTTAGATATAGTTACTCATCAAAATAATATTAGACACTCTAAAGGACTGAAATATCAAACAATAATGAGTTCACAGCAGTTACAGGAGATACAGCAAAAAAGTATTAAGGACAAGCAACAAGAAATTGATGAGAGCTACCTAACTCGTATGAGTGGAATATTTTATACAAATATGAAAGAAAATGCTATTGATAACAAAACCCTTAAAAGTTGTTATTTAAAATTTAGTTATAATCTAGATGATATATCTATCTCATCTCCCAACAGCATTGCTAATAAAGAGTTGGACAAGTTATATATTCCCGAAATCTTGTCATTATTTCATGAAAACTCTATCAAATCATTACTATTACAGAATAAAAAATACATCTACAAAACAATAATAGATAGAAACATATCACTTTTAAATAGACACATAGACAGATACCCAGCTATCAAAGAAGTATTATTGAAATATAAAATAATGGACAAGTCCTGTCCTACAAATCCACAAAAGAACATATTATTAACATTTTACAATTATGCTTACAATTCCAATAAATATACCATTAACAACGGAAATATTTTAATGGTACTATCGATAAAAAGTAACTTTAATGTAGTAGGCAGATATAAAGCATTTATTATTCTTTATCTTCTAGGCATTTTACAAAGACAGAAATACATAACAAAAATTAGGAATACCAACAATAGAATACCTAGTTTTATATGGGTAAGTCAATTAAAAGAAACAGATTTCCCACTAATAAATAGAAATGCAAAACAAATACTCAAACTTAACTGGCATAGTGTTAGATATATGATGGTTGCTGAAACATTTGGAGAAGAAACAGCAGATATGATTTATAGTTATAATATGAATTGTAAAAGGAATTATAGATATGGATTAATGGCAAAAGAAGATATAATCAATTATCTTACAAAGAACAAGACTGTCTTTTTAGAAGGATTTATTACTAGGAAAATGATATTTGATTATGTGAAAGATTTAAATGCCAAAAGGAAGAAATTAAAGCTTAAATACAGCAAGATTAAAAATGGATTTATGTGTTTTATATCTTCATTGCTTAATTACAATACAGAAATTAAAGAAACTTTAGAACAACAAAATTTTACTTATACGATTCTTAATACAAAAACCATTAATAACATAAGAAAGTATCAAGAAGAAAATAAAATCGAAGACACAACATATAAATTAAAACCAAATATGAGAGTAATTGTACTTAAAAATTTAATTAATTAATATTCGTAATTCGCCCATAAAAAATAAAAAATTCAAGCATAGCCATTTTTGTTCATATATACACTGTTTGGAGCCTGTAAATTGCTTGAATTTTCTTATTTATAGCAACAGATTATTTTCAATTACTATCAATGCTACATCACCTGCAACAAGTGGAAGAATAAAAGAATTATAGTATATAACCGAACTATAGCATCAAAAAGCAGTTATAACAAAGAAAATCAAAATCTTTTCTCGAACCCATTTACAAAGTAGACATAATCTCATAATATATATCCATACTACATAAGACACATACAAAAAAGCCATAGAGAATTTATTTTATTATTTTGGTAAATTCTCTATTCCCCAATATAAACAGGAAAGGAAGTGAAAAGAAGATGAACAAAAATGATATAGTATTATCTAACTTGGTACAACTTGACATTACTAAATTAAAAGATGAAGAATTAAACAAAACAGCCCAAACTATAGCTAAAACATTAAATATTAATGGCTTGAGAAGAAATATAAATACAGCTTTATTTCAAATTATAGAAATGTCAGCTACAATAGTAGATAATAATAAAAAACTTGAAATTATTAAAAAATTACTACAAGGACAGAAAATAATAGAACAACACACAAGGAATTTCAAAAGGAAAAATACTATTAAAACAGAAACTAAAGACATTAAAAATTTTATAACAACAACAGTCGAAACATTAACAGCTATAAAGAACTATATTCCTAAAAAAGAGCAACCAAAGAAAGCAGAGCCTAAAGAATTAAAAACAGTAAAAGAAATTGGAGAAACAACACCAGTAGCAGATGTAAAGGCAAATAAAACTACTACAAAGGCAATAACACCTACAAAAACAACTAAAAAATAAAATATTAGTAGATATAGGAAAAATATTACAACTGGGAAATTTATTAACTAGAAAGCAGGTACAAGATGAGAGAAAGAAAAGAACTATCAAGGCTATATTATAAATATGTA
>CARBKU010000242.1:770-2840 GCA_948946035.1 uncultured Clostridia bacterium | reverse complement strand
AGTAAAAGGAAAAAACTATAAAAATGGGATGGAACAAATTAAAGTAGAAGGCGATAAAGTAGCAACAAATGAAAATATTTTTAGATATTATAGTAGAAATGAGGAAAATCTAAAGCAAAAAATATCAGATTTAGATAAAAAAATACAAAATGTAATGAAAAGTAATACAAATTTACTTTCATCATCTGATATGAGATTATTAGAAAATCAAATTGACGAAAAGGTATATAATATCAACAAAACAAATGACATCGCAAAATTATCAGAATATAAAAGAGAGATTGACAATTTAGTTAAGAAAAAGTCTAAAATAGCTGGAGAGTTAAGTCCAAAAGGCTCATATTTAAATAAATTAATAGAAGAAAGAAAAGAATATGAAAACAGTTTAAATTCTGATGCAGAATATGTAACAGCACCAATGAGTGGAATTGTTTCTTATAAAGTAGATGGATTAGAAGAAACTTTAACACCTGAAAATTTTGAAACTCTAAGCAAAGAATATCTTGAAAATTTAGATTTGAAAACAGGAAAGGTAATTGCAACAAATGACGAATGTGGAAAGGTAATAGATAATTTTAGTTGTTATATTGCAACAATAATTTCTTCAAATGAAGCAAAACAGGCTGAAGTTGGAAATAAAATAAAAATAAGACTTTCAAATAATTCAGAAATTACAGCAGAAATAACTAATATTATTAAAGAACAAGATGATAGTATAGTTCTATTTTTGAAAATAGATAAAGAAATAAAAGAATTAATAAATTATAGAAAAATTTCTTTTAACTTAATTTGGTGGAGTGAATCTGGATTTAAAGTTCCAAATCAAGCTATTGCAGAGAAAGATGGAAAACAATATGTTGTTAGAAACAGAGCAGGATATTTAAATAAAATTTTAGTAAAAGTAAAAAAACAAGGAGATAAATATTCTATTATAGAGTCATATACAACAGAAGAACTAAAACAAGAAAATATGTCTAATGAAGAAATAAAGAAATATAAGAAAATATCTTTATATGACGAAATTATAATGAATCCAAATTTACAAAAAATAGAATAATATTACGGAAAGATTACAAAAGTATTAAAAATTTATAACATTGCGAAAAAATATTGACAATAACATAAAAAAAGTAGATACTTATATAAACAAAAGTAGAAGTGAATTAGGAGGGTTTTTATGTCAGGAGCTTTAATGAACAAAGTATGGGACCTATTTGGTATGGATTCGAAGGAAGCAGAAGAATATGATGACGAAAATATATATGACTATGATGATTATGAAGAAGAAGAAATAGTAGAAGATAAAAAAATATTTGGAAGAAATAAAAACAAAGTAGTACCAATGCAACAAACACAAACAAACTCTATAAAAATGGTTATATCTCAACCAACTTCATTTGAACAATCAGATGAAATATGTGCTTTTATAAAAGAAAAAAAATCTGTAATTGTTAATTTAGAGTATGTTAATAAAGATGTAGCTAGAAGAATAGTTGATTTTATTAGTGGCGGAGTGTATGCATTAGATGGATATATTCAAAAAGTATCAAATTCTATTTTCTTAGTTGCACCATCAAATTATGAGATTACAAATGAAATGGCAAGAGAAGAAATGAAAAATAGACTTTCTGTGTCATGGCTAAAAAATAGTGGAATTAATTAATTGAATATTGCACTGTAAGGGGGTAAAACAATGATAACACCATTAGATATAGAAAATAAAAAGTTTTCAAAACAATTAATGAATGGATATAGTGTAGAAGAAATTGATGACTTTTTAGACGAGTTAACAGCAGTTTATTCTAAATTTTATAAAGAAAATACAGAGCTAAAAGATAAAGTAGAAGAATTATCAAAAAATATAGAACATTATAAGACAATTGAATCTACATTACAAAGTACCTTAGTAGTTGCACAAACTACTGCTGAGGATGTTAAAACTATGGCCAAACAACAAGCTGAACAAATATTAAATGAAGCTAAAGATACAGCAAAACAACAAGTAATAGAAGTAGAAAATGAATTATTATTAAAGAAAAAAGAATTAGACGATATGAAAAAACAATTTGA
>CARBKU010000242.1:0-760 GCA_948946035.1 uncultured Clostridia bacterium | reverse complement strand
TGATATATATAAAAAAAAAATGGAATCTCTATTAATATCTCAATTAGAATTATTAAAAGATATAAACAAAGATGAATAAATGAGAAAATATACAAAAGAAGACTATCTAAAAGTGATGGTCTTTTATTATTTGAGTGTAAAAAAAAGTTGAAAAATATAATAAAAAAGCAAATTTAACAAATTTTGTCTAAATTAATAATAAAGGATAGAAAACATGCAAATATATTACAGAACTGTTAAATATATGTTACATTTCTATTAATACTATTGACCCTTTATACAAAAAAGAATAAAATTAGCATATCAAAAGAAAGGTAGACTTATGAGAGTAATAAGTGGTAGAGCAAAAGGTACAAAATTAAATACATTAGAAGGTTTAAATACTAGGCCAACACTCGATAGAGTAAAGGAAGCATTATTTAATATCATACAGAATCAAATACATGAAAGTATATTTTTAGATTTATTTTCTGGAAGTGGTGCAATAGGAATAGAAGCAGTAAGCAGAGGGGCTAAAAAAGCAATTCTATGTGATAACTCAAAAGATGCAATAGAAATAATAAAAAAGAACATTCAAAAAACCCATTTAGAAAAAGAAATAGAAATATATAATAATGAATACGATTTTATACTAAACAACAAAATAAAAGAAAAAGTAGATATAGTATATATTGATCCACCATATAAAACTGAATTAGCATACAAATCAATACTACTTATACTAAAAAATAACTTACTAAAAGAAGAATCAACAATAATA
>CARBKU010000241.1 GCA_948946035.1 uncultured Clostridia bacterium | reverse complement strand
TCTTTCTACACATTTGGCAAGAATTAGCACCTACCTCATACTTTCCTGTATCTACTCTTTTCCCTACCAAATACATAGTAGCACCTATCATATCTCTCCTTGCAGCACTAAGCATTGCATTTTGTTCTGCATGTACAGACCTACATGCATCATATCCACCATGACGTATTTCAGGAAACTTCTCTTTTTTGGTACAATACCCTAAATCTATACAGTTTTTTCTTCCTCTTGGAGCACCTGTATACCCAGTAGCTATAATTTCATCATTATTAACAATAATACATCCAAAATTCTTTCGTAAGCATGTACCTCTTTCTGAAACTGCTTCTGCTATGTTTAAATAATAATTTATTTTATCAATTCTTTTAGTATTTTTTAATGTACTATCCATTTTTCTCATCCCTATTATATATTTTATTATTTTATATTATAGTATGTACATGTTAAAAATTCAAGACTTTAAATGTTTAAGTTTCGACTTTTTTCAATAGTAGGTTATAATATATGATTTTTTTACACTTTGTGTGTCGCAACCTACAAAATTAAATTTTATATGTGGGTTGCTCCAATCGCACTCGCATAGTTCGTTTGGTCGCTTACGCAGTGTTTCAAAAATCATATATTATAACCTACTATTGAAAAAAGTCGAAACTTTAATTTAAATGATTTTGAATCACTTGTTTTTGCCATTTTTTTGAGAAGTAGTATATTGCATTTATTACCATCTCTGTTAACACCCACAATAATATTCCAATTCCTAGTACTACTAAGTTCTCTATATTGGTATTTCTTAATGTTAATATAGTAATAATCTCTACTATACTAGCCAACATTGCTGAAAATAATATAACTTTAGTATGTCCTGTTCCAGCTATAAATCCATACAATAATTGTCTTATAGGCAATAATATATATGGAATTCCTACAATTGATAAATACATTATTGCCATAGAAATTACTTCTTCTGATGATACAAATATTTTGCAAAATTGTTTTGAATTACAAATCCTACTAATATTACTATAATAGTAGGTAATAATGCTAATTTTAATCCTTGTTTCATAACTGTGGTAGATTCATTAACCTTTTCATTTCCAATAAACTGACCAACTGTAACAGTTGCCATAGTTTTAAAAGATTGTCCAATTATCAGTATAATTTGTTCTAATTTACTTACTACTCCATAGCTTGCACTTCCATTTACTCCTGTTGCATTAGAAATGTTTACTTCTAATAATATAATTCCTGCTGTAAACCACTCTTCTACTATTACTAGTAATCCTGTTTTTAGCAATTCCTTTATATGTTCTTTATTTAATTTTAAATATTTTAAATCTATTTTTAATAATTTACTTTTTGTATTTACATATACTACTGCTATAATTGTTCCAATTAACATTGCAATTAAAGTTGCAATGCTTGCACCTACTACCCCTAATCCTAGTTTTATTAATATTGGGTCTAATATTAAATTTATTGTTGTGCTTATTCCAACAAATACTAATGGAACTTTACTATTTCCTATTGCTCTTAATGCCTCCATAATAACAGTTAATAAAAAATTAAATATAAATCCAATTAGATACATATTTAAATAACTTCTGGTTTCATCAAATATTTCATTTGGTGTATTTAATAGCTTTAACCAAAAATTTGAAGTTACTATCATTAATGTAGCTGTTATAATTCCTACTATTATGGTTGTTATATATGATACTCCCATAATAGATTTTAATTTTTCTTCATTTTTAGCTCCATAATATTGTGAAACTAATACTGATGTGGCAATGGATAATCCTACTGATATAGATGTTACAATAAGTGTAAGTGGATAACAGTTTGTTATAGCTGATACTCCATTTTCTCCAATTAAGTTACCTAGCCAAATTCCATCTACAATGTTATATATTGAGTTTAATAAGTTTGTTAACATTAATGGAATTAATAATATTGTCATATTTTTTAAAAGTTTCCCTTTGTTAAATCTTTTCCCTCCATAACTTCTTCTCCTAATTATTATGTTTCTCCCATATCTTTCTAATAAAGTTTAAAGAAACTGTAGATAATGTAAATCCTATTACTGGTACTAATGAACTTAAAAATATGTTATTTATTTTATTTGTTAAGTATGAATAAATAATAACTACTATATATGTTAATATACAAATACAAATTTTTCTTGCTCCACTTGTCTCCCACTTTTTATCTAACTCTACTTTCGCATTTCTTTGTTTTATCTGTTCAATTTCTTTTTCTAAATCTTTTATTTCCATATAAATCCCTCTTTCTATAAATTCTTATATTACTTTTAACTAAATCATGATTTTTTCCTCCGTCCCCAAAATCATGATGTTTTTATTAAAAAAATACTTATTATTATTAATATTGCTGCAATTACTTTTTTTAATAAATGATCTCTTTCCTTTAAAAAGGCATATCCTACTATTACATTTGATATTACTGTTAATGCACATAGTGGTGCAACTATTGTTACGTTTCCTAATTGATATGCTCTTAATTGAGAAACTATCATTACTCCCCATGATACAGCTGTTATTAATATTGATTTTTTATCTCCATTTTTTATTTCTTCTTTTATTTCTGATGGTTTTATTCTTTCTACTATTATTATTAATAATGATGGTATAATTAATGTTAATGCTACATAAAAAGGTAAATTAAAATTATCTACTAAATTAACATCTAAAAATAATGCTACTGTAAATACTATATTAGATAAAATTCCTAATAAAATATATTTATTAAATTTAACTTTTCCTTTTTGACAAAATATAAATACATTACTAAATATTATAAGCATTGCTCCTATAAACTTTGCTAA
>CARBKU010000240.1 GCA_948946035.1 uncultured Clostridia bacterium | reverse complement strand
TCTCTGCATCTAAAAATGTATTATTTTCTTTTTGAAAATCTCTAATTAGGTTATCTTCTGCTCCCATATCAAACTTTTTACAAATCCAATGTATGAATTTATCAATGGTTTCATAGAATTTATCTATTATTTTATTTAATCTGCTATTCTCTTTTTCTAAACCTTTAATTTTACTTTTATATTTCCATTCTACATCAAATTCTTTTTGCTTGTATTCAGCCTTAATTTATTCTACTTCATTGTGTAAATTCGCATTATCACTCATTATTTTATCTCTTTCTTTTTGATATTTTTCTGCTTCTTCTATAACCTTTGTTTGTCTTGATAATTCCTTATGCAAATTCATATTATCTTGATATAAATTTTGGATTAACTCATCTTTTGGTTTTATGATTTCTCCTAAAATCTTTTCATCTCTTTTCTTTGATAATCTGTTAATATTAATGTCGGTAATATTAGGAACATCTGGTAATTCTAATTTTATGTTTTTTAGAGTTTCTTTCGTTTGTTCATAATTTGTTATATTTTTATATTCTTTTAATGTATAATGAACTCTGTCTGTTTCTTCTTTTGGTAAGCCTCTTTGTAATTCAAACCCATTTGACACCATATATTCAAAAAAGCATTTTGTAATTGTCTATAACTATCTTTAGCTTTCCAAAATTCACTACAAGCTAATTTATCAATAGGATTTCCTTTTTTATCTACTGTATGAACAACAGGTAAAAAAAGTAAGTGCAAATGAGGAGATTTCTCATCATAATGCACTTTTGCAGATAAAATATACTTTTCACCTAAATCTTTATACTCACAAACAAATTTATATGCAGTAGCAAAATATCTTTTTGTTTCTTCTTCGCCTATTCTTTTGAAAAAGTCACTATCTGATGTAATCATATATTCACAAGCAATATTGCTTACTGTTTTTATTTGTCCTTTCAAATCATATTTCTTTAAAATTTTATCAAATTCTTTCACATAATTAAATTCTGGATCTTTTAATGAATAGTTTAGATATGACTTTGTCCTATCTATATCCTTATTTGAATAATTCTTATTTTTTCTCTCATCATGGCGATATACTGCCATTAAATTTTCTCTTTTGTATTTTGCATTTCTTATTATTGCATAACTCATATTTAACCTCCTTGCTCATGTATATTCACACGAATAAAATTTCTTCTTTGAACTTGCTTAAAAGCACTTTTTCAAAATGTGCAGTAAACACACTACAACACTTTTTTAACGCTACCCGCTAAAAGTGTTATGTGTGGCAGGGAAAAATAAATTTTTCCCCACACCCCTTTGCCTAAAAAATATCTACATATTTTTTAGGTTTTAGTTAAAATTGCTATTCGCAACTTTAACTAAAAAAATCAGCCACCAAAGTAATTTATCTACTTTAGTAGCTGATTTCCTATATGCAAATGCCATAGTTTATACAAGCATATCTTCATTTGCATATAGTTCTGCTATTCTTTGCTAGTATATTTTTCTTTTTATTCGCCTTATTTTTAGATTTAAACCAATTTTAATTGTTTCTTATATAACTTTATATTTCAAATTTCCATAAAAATAAGCCCTAGACTTATTTCTAAATCTAAAGCTTTTTTCTTTTTTTTATTTTTGCGACAGTGTCGCGAAAATTCCAGACACGTTTGGAATTTTTATATTACTCATTTTCTTCTTCAATTATATCAATATGTAAGTTCAAATCTTCTTCTGTTGGTAACACTTCTAAAACGTCTTTTGGTAATACCTTTGATATTTCATAAGAACTAACTCCTATTGGTTTGTTAATATCTCTTAATGAGTACTCAACTGAAAACTTTGTTTTTTCTCTACATAATATAATTCCAATTGTTGGATTATCACTATCTGTTTTTATTAAATCATCAACTGCTGATAAATAAAAATTCAATTTTCCAGCATATTCTGGTTTATATTCAGTATTTTTTAATTCTACAACTATATAGCAATGTAATTTAGTATGATAAAATAACATATCTATAAAATAATCTTTATCATCTACCGAAATTTTATACTGATTTCCAATAAAACTAAAACCATTTCCTAATTCCAATAAAACTGTTTTTATTCTTTCGACCATTGCTTTTTCTAATTCTGTTTCTATAAAACTTTCTTTTAAATTTGACAAATTCAAAATATATGGATCTTTCATCATATCTTTTGCTAACTTGCTTTGTGGTGCTTGTAATGTATTTTGAAAATTATTAGGTTTATCCCCTAAAACTTGGCGTGTATATAAATCACTTTTAATTTGAAATGCTAAATCATCATAACTCCATCCATTTATTGAACTTTGCTCTATGTACCACTCTCTTTGTTCTTCGTTTTTTATTTTACTAAAAATTAATATATTATGTGACCAAGGTATCTTTTCAGAAAGTTTTTTAAGATTACCATTATTTTTACATTCTAAATAATATTTTTTCATATTAAGAAGATTTCTTTCTGAAAAGCCTTTCATATTAGGAAAATTAACTTTTAGTTCTATTGATAAATTGTTTATAAAGCTATTTCCATATTTAGCATTCTCATCTATTACTCGTCCTAAATAACTATATAACGCTAATGTTCGTATATTTGCAGTTTTGTAAATGTCATATTGTGCATTTAATATTTCATTTTTTATATCTTTAAATACTTCTTTAAAATCTTTTTCTAACATTTTATTTTCTTCCATAAATTTCCTCTTTTCTTTATATATTTTTTATAAAAAGATTGATTTTACAATTGTTTTCTAAATTTCGCAGATGCGTCTGCGAAATTCAAAATCTTAATTTTAAAATTAGCAGATGTGTCTGCAAATTTATTAATATATTGAGATCGGAAGAGCGTCGTGTAGGGA
>CARBKU010000239.1 GCA_948946035.1 uncultured Clostridia bacterium | reverse complement strand
ATATAGGAGGAAGAAGAAGTGGAAATTTTGACAAAACTAGTAGAAATTATTATATATGTGGCAATAGGAATTATATTTTGTTATATTGGATACAAAATGACAGAAATAATGTTTAGAAAAAGTTTTAAATTAACAGAAGAAATAGACAATCATAATAAAGCAACAGGAATTATGGTTGGAGGAATGTTTATAGCTATAGGTATTATTATGAGTGGTGTATTATAAAATGAAAGAAGAAAACAAAGAAATAAACAAAAAATTTGATGGAAAACTATTATTAGTAACAACATTATTAATTTCAATATGTTCTATAATATATGAACTGATAATTAGTAGTATCAGTTCATATTTACAAGGTGACAGTATAACACAATTTTCAATAACAATAGGGCTATATATGAGTGCAATGGGAATTGGCTCATATTTATCAAAATATATAAAAAATAAATTATTTAATAGATTTGTTTTTATAGAAATGAGTGTAGGAATACTTGGAGGATTTTCAAGTTTAATATTATTTTTAACAAATATATATACAGAAATATATGACTTAATTATGTATGTATTAATAATATTAATAGGAATATTTGTTGGATTAGAAATTCCAATACTAACAAGAATTATAGAAAATAATGAAAGTAATGTAAGAAAAAATTTAGCAAATATTTTTACATTTGATTATATAGGTGGGTTAATTGGTTCAATTGCATTCCCAATAATATTATTTCCTAAATTAGGATTTGTAACAACAGCTATTTTAGTTGGAAGTATCAACATCATAGTATCATTAATTATTGTACTCAAATACAAAGATTATATAGAAAATTATAAAATGGTACGAAATATTTCATTAATATGTTTAATTATAATTATATGCTTTTTATTTACAGGAAAAGTTTTAACAAATAAAATAGAAGAAGGTTTATATAGAGATGATATAATTTTATCAGAACAAACACCATATCAAAAAATAGTAATGACCAAACATAAAGATGATATTAGATTATTTTTAGATGGAAATTTGCAATTTAGTGCAATGGACGAGTATAGATACCACGAAGCACTAGTACATGTTCCTATGATGTATGCAAAATCACATGAAAGGATTTTAATATTAGGTGGAGGTGATGGTCTAGCAACGCGAGAAGTATTAAAATATAATGATGTAGATGAAATTGTATTAGTTGATATAGACAAACAAATGACAGATTTATGCAGTAGTGACAAACAAATTTCAAAATTAAATAATAATTCACTAATACATGAAAAAGTTAAAATTATTAATGAAGATGCATATTTGTTTGTTCAAGAAAATGAAAAAAAGTTTGATGTAATAATAATTGATTTTCCAGATCCTAATAACGAAACTTTAAATAAATTATATACAAATGTATTTTACAATTATATAAAATCAAATTTAACAGAAAATGGAGTTATGGTATGTCAATCTACAAGCCCATATTATGCAAAAAAATCATTTTGGTGTATCCATAAAACAATAAAAACTCAGTTTAATACAGTAATTCCATACCATTTACAGGTTCCATCGTTTGGAGAATGGGGATTTAACTTAGCATTTAATGGGGAGAATACAAGAGGTAATTTGTCTGTTGAAACTAAGTATTTAACAGAGGAAAATCTTGATACATTATTTTTATTTGGAAAAGATGAAAAAATTAATTTAGAAATAGTTGAAGAAAATAGCATGTTTAAACCTTCACTTGTTACATATTATAATGAAGAAGTTCAAAATTGGTAAATAGGGGGTAATAATGAAAGCAGTAATGTATAACTATCACATTTGGATTAAATATGAAGATGAAGAAACTTTAATTAGTAATTTTGAAAAAATGATTATTAAAAGTGGATTTACAATTATTAATAAGGTAGAGCACTTTTTTGAACAACAGGGATATACAGGTTTGTGGCTTTTAGCAGAAAGCCATTTTGCTATTCACACTTTTCCAGAAGAGGACAAAGTTTATATTGAAATTTCTAGTTGCGTTAAAGAGTATTATGATAGATTTTTGCAAGAATTACAGAATTGGAGGAACAAACAAAAGTGATTTTTAAAGAGAACTTTAAAATAGGTCTAAAAGATATAGGAAAAAACAATAAATTAAAAAATAAAGCAATATTAGAATGTTTGGAAGATATAGGAGGATATCATTCAGACATTGCAGGATATGGTGTAAATCAAATAGAAAAAACACAATTAAGTTGGATAATATTAGAGTGGAAATTGCAAGTGAAAAAAAGACCAACTTATGGTGATAAATTAGAAATACATACATGGGCAAGAGGAATAAATAAATTTTTTACATTTCGTGATTATAAAATATATAATAAAAATGGAGAATTATGTGTAATTGCAACATCAAAATGGGTATTAATAAATATTGCAAATGGAAAGCTAGAAAGAATAACAGACGAAGTAATGACGAAATACCAACCAGAAGAAAAACAAGTATTTTCTGAAGAATTGGATAAAGTAAATATACCAACAGAATTTAACTCAAAATTAGAATATATTGTTACTAGAAAAGATATTGATTTAAATAAACATATGCATAATTTGTATTATTTAGATTTAGCATATGAGACATTGCCAGAAGATGTATATGAGCAGAGACCTTTTTCTAATGTTAGAATTGTTTATAAAAAGGAAATTAAGTTAGGAGATAAGGTTTATTGTTATTTTACAAAAACTGGTTATAAAAATGTAGTTGTAATAAAAAGTGAAGATAATAATATAGTACATGCTGTAATGGAGTTGTATTAAGTGTAAATCATAAAACAAGAAAAGGAAATATAAAAAAATGGATGAAGTAATATTTGTAACACATAATAAAGGAAAAATAGAATCAGCCAAGAAACACTTAAAA
>CARBKU010000238.1 GCA_948946035.1 uncultured Clostridia bacterium | reverse complement strand
AAATGAAATAAATGAACTAAAAGAAAAAAATATTAATAATAATAAATGTATTTCAGAAATAAGCGATGATGAAATATATAGAAATATTGAATATCAAGCAACAAATTATAATTCTTTAGAATTTAAAGAAAACTAAATAAATGATAGAGAATATTAAATATAGTTAATATGAAGGGAGAATTTTAATGAAAACAAGTGTTGAATGGTTAAAAGAGTATAGTGATATAGATGTTGATGTTAATAAATTAGGTGATATATTAACAATGACAGGTTCAAAAGTTGAAACAATTGATCAAAGAGGAAATGACATAAAAAATGTAGTAGTTGGAAAAATATTAGAAATAAGAAAACATGAAGACTCAGATCATTTAGTAGTTACAAAGGTAGACTTAGGAAAAGAAGTAGTACAAATTGTTACAGGAGCAAGCAATATAAAAGAAAATGATATTGTTCCAATAGCAAAAGATGGATCAGAATTACCAGGTGGAGTAAAAATAAAAAAAGGTAATTTAAGAGGTGTAGAATCATGTGGAATGATGTGTTCTATAGGAGAATTAGGATTAGATTTAGTAGATTATCCAAATCAAATAGAAAATGGAATAATGATATTAGATAAAAGTTTAGAAAAAGAATTAGGAAAAGACATTGTTGATATACTAAATTTAAAAGATGAAATAATAGATTTTGAAATAACTCCTAATAGGCCAGATTGCTTATCAATAGAAGGTTTAGGAAGAGAAACAGCAGTATCATTAAACAAAGAATTTAAAAATCCAAGAAAAGATATTGATGATTTAGAAATAGAGACAAAAAAAGAAATTGAAGGGCTAAAAGTAGATATAGAAGCACCAGACTTATGTTATCGTTACATAGCAAGAGTAGTAAAAGATGTAAAAATAGGACCTTCACCAGACTGGATGAAAAAAAGGTTAAAATCTTGTGGGATAAGAAGTATTAATAATATTGTAGATATTACTAACTATGTTATGTTAGAAATGGGGCAACCAATGCACGCATTTGATATAAACTCAATTGATGGAAAACATATTACAGTAAGACGTGCAAAAAATGGAGAAACTATTACAACACTTGATGAACAAAAAAGAGAATTAGATGAAAATGATTTAGTTATAAGTGATATAAATAAAGCCGTTGCCATAGCAGGTGTTATGGGTGGATTAAATTCAGAAATAGAAGAAGATACAAAAACAGTTGTATTTGAATCAGCAGTATTTTATGGTGGAAGTGTAAGAAAAACAGCAAAAAAAGTGGGCTTAAGAACAGAAAGTTCTTCAAGATTTGAAAAAGGGTTATCTTCAGAAAATGCATTAAGAGCTGTAAATAGAGCAGTTCAGTTAGTAGAACAAATAAATGCTGGAAAAGCAGTAGAGGGAAAAATAGATGAATATCCAACAAAACAAAAAATAAATAAAATACCATTAGATGTAGAGAGAATAAATAGATTATTAGGAATTAATTTAACTAAACAAGAAATGATAGAAATATTAGAAAAGTTAGAAATAAAAGTTGAAAATGATATGGCAATAGCACCATATTTTAGAATGGACTTAAAATTTGTTGCAGACATTGCAGAAGAAATACTTAGATTTTATGGTTATGATAAACTAGAAACAACATTACTAAATGCAGAAACAACAGTAGGAACAAGAAATAAAGAACAAAAAATTCAAAAGAAAATAAGAGAAATATTAGTAAATAGTGGATTATCAGAAATATATACTTATGGATTTGTAAGTGAAAAAGATTTAGAGAAATCTAATGTAAATGAAGAACTAAAAAAATATGCAATAACAATTCAAAATCCTTTAAATGATGATTACAAATTAATGAGACCAACTACAATACCAAGTATGATGCAAATGCTTGCAAATAATGCAAACAAGAAAAATCAAAATGTAAAACTATTTGACATTTCAAGAAATTATAAAAATACAAATAATCAAATAGAAAATGGAGAAGTTCCATTACAAGAAGATATACTTACAATTGGAATGTATGGAGAAAAAGAAGATTTTTATACTTTAAAAGGTTTAATAGAAAATGTATTAGAAGTAATAAGTGTAAATAGATACGATATTGAAAAAGAAACGAAAAATGGATCTTACCATCCAGGTAGATGTGCAAACTTGAAAGTAGGAACAGATATAATAGGAACATTAGGAGAAGTTCACCCAGAAGTGCTTGCAAATTATGATATTGAAAAAAGAGCATATTTAGCAGAAATAAATGTTACAAAATTAGTGAAATATTCTAGAGAAAATAAAAAATACGCTGAAGTACCTAAATTTCCAGCAGTGGAAAGAGATATGGCAATAATTGTAAATGAAGAAATAGAAGTAGGACAATTAGAAAAAATTATAACTAAAAAAGGTAAAAAACAATTAGAAAAAATTAAGTTATTTGATATTTATAGAGACCAAAAAATAGGGGAAAATAAAAAAAGTGTAGCGTATAGTTTAATATTTAGAGATAAAAATAAAACTTTAAGTGATGAAGAAATAAATAAAATAATGGAAGACATTATTTCTGAACTTCAAAAACAACTTGGAGCAGAATTAAGAGGGATTTAGGGAATTTATTTTCTTAAATACCCTCTTTTATTAATTCTCTTACAAATACTTCACATCATTGGGAAATTTTACCCTAAAAAACTTAATAAAACTATTGACTTAAAATTTTAAAAGTGTATAATATATTCATGTTTTAATTCGAAATGCTACTTAGAATATCAGCAAGGTTATTTTTATTTCTTATTATAATCTTTAAATCAATAATTAATCAAGGAGGTGATAATATGCAAGAGGATTCAAAACAAATAGAAAAATTAATAGAAAGAGTGGGAGGTAATTCAAAGCAAATAGAAGAA
>CARBKU010000237.1 GCA_948946035.1 uncultured Clostridia bacterium | reverse complement strand
CCCGTAGGAGTCTGGGCCGTATCTCAGTCCCAATGTGGCCGTTCAACCTCTCAGTTCGGCTACTGATCGTTGACTTGGTAGGCCATTACCCCACCAACTATCTAATCAGACGCAAGCCCATCTATCAGCGGATTGCTCCTTTCCCATTTGTATCATGTGATACTCATGGCATATGCGGTATTAGCAGTCATTTCTAACTGTTGTTCCCCTCTGATAGGCAGGTTGCTTACGTGTTACTCACCAGTCCGCCACTAACCGCTCCAATAGTAAACTAATGGTTAAGTTCGTTCGACTTGCATGTCTTATGTGCGCCGCCAGCGTTTATCCTGAGCCAGGATCAAACTCTCTTGTTAATTTAGTTTTTTAACTATTATTATCTTTTAAGTTTTAATCAAGCTCTTAAATGCTTTTTTTAAGTTATTTGTTTATAAATAACTTATATTGAAATCGTTAGATTTCTGTTTTTCTTTTTTACTTGTTCGGTACTAATTTTTATACTTAAATGTTTCCATTTTTGTATTTTTTAGAACCGCTTCGGTTTATTCTCTAAAGGATTTTATTGTTTACTTTTCAATGTACTTTTTTGTTCCTATGTATGGAACAGTTTGCATTATACTATACCTTTTTTATTTTGTCAACACTTTTAAACAACTTTTTTAACTTTTTTTATTTTAGGCAAAATAAAAAACTAGTAATGACTTTTATATTGTATTCAAGATCTGTAATTTTATTACTAATTCTTGAGTTTATTTTGTTGTTTTTTGTTAGGTACTTTTTTATATTACCACCTTTTTTCTATTATGTCAATATATTTTTTATTTAAATGTTACAATTAACAGATTATCTATATGTTATAAGGCTCAAATGCTTGTTATATAAATATTTATTCAAATTCTTGGCTACCTTACAAATAGCAATTAATTCTAATCCCATAAAATGACTCTCTTTCACGTTCAAAACCATGTTTCTATCAATTTCGCATAAATTACGAATGTGCTGTAATAGTCTTACAAATTCTAAAACAAAAGTCACAAAGGGTCCTGTTTTCGGGTATATGTGTGAATTGTAACATTAAAAAACCCTAATAATAAATTTATTATTAAGGTTTATATAAAAATAATTATTATTTATGCAAAAATAAAATATACTAAAACAATTATACCTAAAATAATTCTATAATAACCAAATGCTTTAAAATCATTTTTCTTTATGTAATTCATTAAAAATTTGATTGCTAATATAGAAACTATAAAAGCTGTAATTAATCCAACTATTAGTATTGATAATTCTTGACTTGTAAATGCAAATCCAAATTTTAATAATTTTAACAAACTTGCTCCAAACATTACTGGTATTGCTAAGAAAAATGTGAATTCTGCTGCAATTTCTCTTGATGTACCAATTAATATTCCACCTAATATAGTTGCTCCTGACCTAGATGTTCCTGGAATTAGTGCTAATAATTGAAATATTCCTATAATTAAAGCAGTTCTAAAAGTAAGATTTTTTAAATCTGTAATATTTGCTTTTTTATTTCTACTTTCTATTATAATAAAAGCAATACCATATATAATTAGCATAACTGCTACTATAAGTGGGCTATCTAAAAATTTATCTATTAAGTCATCAAACAGCAAACCTATTATTGCTGCTGGCAAGCATGCTACTAATACCTTTGCCCAAAGTATCCAAGTATCCTTTTTTTGTTCTTGCGTTTTTTTATTTGTGAATGGGTTTAATTTATTAAAATATAAAACTACTACTGCTAAAATTGCTCCTAATTGTATTACTACTAAAAACATTTTCCAAAATTCTGGTGTTACATTTAATTTTACAAATTGTTCTAATAAAATCATATGACCTGTGCTACTTATTGGTAACCATTCTGTTATTCCTTCTACTACTCCAAATAGAATGGATTTTAAAATTTCTGCTATCATTTTTTTCTTCCCTTCTTTTTTATTTTTTATAAATTTCTTTTAATATATTATAAATTGTATCTTTTATAAATTCTGCTGTTGTTGTTGGTGCTACTTTTCCTGGTAATGCTAATGCCCATATTAATTTTAACTTTCTTTCTTTTGCTTCTTTTTTATCAATTCCTCCTGGATTTGATGCCAAGTCTATTAATAAACAGTCACTCTTTATATATTTTAATCTTTCTTTATTTAAAATTAAGTGTGGAACTGTATTTATAATTATGTCATATGTTGATAAGTTTTCTCCTATAGAATTTATATTAGTTGCCTTATATCCATATGCTTTTATCCATGCTAAGTCTTCGTCTTTTCTTGCTGCACATGTAACTTTTGCAGATATTCCTGCCATTTTTGTTGCTAATACTTTTCCTATTCTTCCAAATCCTAGTATTAAGACTTCACTTCCATGTAATATTTTATTTGTATTTGATATTGCAATTTCTATTGTCCCTTCTGCTGTTGATATTGTATTTAGTACTGCTAATTCCTCTCGTTTCATAATGTCTATTATTTCTATATATTCGTCATTTGCCATATCATATATTTCTGGACTTATGCTTCCTGCAATTAATATTCTCGCATTTAAATACTGCATTAATTCTCTAATAGATATTTCTTTATCACTAAATGGTGAATTTATGTCTTTTCCATTACTTGAAAATGGAATTGGTCCTATTACTATTTCTACGTCTTCTCTAATTGTTTTGCTTAATTTTTCACAAAAAATTATATTAGAATTTTCTTTTAATTCTTCTGCCTTTTCTATTCCATAAGTATATACTATGTTTCCATCTTTTGCAAGCATATTTACTAACTTTATTATTCTTAAATCTCCACCTATAACTGCAATATTAGTACCCAATTTGAAAACCTTCTTTCTTTTTATAATTAATTTATTATATGTAATTTTTTTTATTTTTATTTATATTTTTATTACAAATTTAAAA
>CARBKU010000236.1 GCA_948946035.1 uncultured Clostridia bacterium | reverse complement strand
TGTTTCAATTATGATATAAACGATGACATAGATGAAATGTTTGAATTAAGAATGAAACTATATAATAAATATCCAGAATTAAGTGACGAATATATTGATTTTAAGAAAATGTTACAAGACAATGAATTAAGAGCAATAAGATTGATAAAATTTTGGCTTGATAATAAAGTGAAGAACAAAAATAAGAGGATTTATAAATATGAAGAAGAATTGATTACGGAAGAATCAGATATTATTGTTAATAACGATGAAAAAATCATTGAAATATTATTACCATGTATACCAAAAGAAACTGAAACACATTTTGGAGATTGGACAGCTAGACATAGGTATTCGATTGGAATAGAAAGAGCATGTGTTGAATTAATAAAAAAAGCAAATATTAATTTAATAAAACGAAATCCAGATAGGTTTTTGGAGATATATGAAAGTAATATGGGAAAAGGTTATCCAATATTTAATGAATTTATATTGGATGGATTAGAAAGGTTATCAATAAAATATAGTGATTATATTATTGAGTATTTATGTACTGATTTTAAGAAGAATATTTTTGATGAAAGTAGTGGAAATGGTGATGAACTACTATTAACAAAAAATATCTTGAAAAAGCATTCAAATAATTGTAGTAAAGAAATTTTTGAAAATTTAGAAGAAAAATATATTTTTATCAAGAAGATAGAGCAGTAGAAATATATAAAAGAATTCGCGAATATAGATTAAATTACACATGTAAAAGAATGTATTGGGATTACTGGGGAAATGTACAAGTTGAACTTTTACCATATTTACCATATCAAAGATTAAATTATAAAACACGACAATTAATGAGTGTTCTTAATCGTAAATTTAAAGAGGGGAGTAATTATTACCAGTATGATGATGGGCATAGTGGTTCAGTATGGTCTCCAATAAGTAATAAAAATCTAAGCAATAAACAATGGATAAGATTATTTTCAAATAAAAAATTGAAAGAATTAAAGGAACATACTTGGAAAGAAGTACCTGGTGGATTTATAGAAAGTAGTATGAGAGAGTTTGCAATTAGTTTCAATCAAGCAGTTTCTAATGAGCCAATAAGAATGATTAATTTAATATTATCTAATTCAGATATAGTATTAGATGAATTTGTAGATGCGCTATATAGTGGATTACAAACTAGTGAAAATATAGATAAAGTTCCAACAGAGTTATTAGAAAAGGTATTTAATGCATTTCCATGTGATAATCAATCTCAAAGAGCTAATTGTATCTGTTGGATAATTTATAAAATAAAGAATACAAATTGGTCTCAAAGTACATTAAATTTACTGAAAAGTATAGCAATAAATCATAAAGATCCTGTTATGGGAAAGCCTAATGTAACCAATAAGAAGGATAAAGAAATTAAAAGTATAGATATGTTACAAAGTAATTCTCTTAATTGTACAAGAGGACAGGCAGCACAAGCAATAGGACATCTTTTGTGGGAAAACAAAGAACTATTTAAACAATTTAAAGAAACAATCCAATTATTAAGTGAAGATATTAATCCTGTTGTAAGATTTGCAAGTTTACATTGTTTATTACCAACATATAATATTCAAAAGGATTGGGCAAGAGAAAAAATTTTAAATCTGTTTGAAACAGATATTAGGCTAGTAGCTTTTTGGAATGCAAGAGATATATTATTTTTTTCGTATGATAAAGAAAGAGATAGAATACTAAAAATAATAGAAGAATGCTATTATTCTGAGGATAAAGAATTAAAAGAAATAGGTAGTTATTGTATAGTGGAAATGTACATCTTAAAAAATGAATTTTCATATATAATGGATGATATTAATTCAATAGATGAAAAGCAAATTAAGGCAATTTTGCGTATGGCAATAAACTACTTTGACAATGTTAAATATAATGAAAAAGTAAAAATGCTAATTACTAGATTTAAAGAAGTTGACTATGATATAGAAGATTCTATTTGTAGATTGTTTTATGACAATTTAATAAATTTAGAAAGAGATAAAGAATTCTTAAAGGATATTATGAAGAGTGCTACTGGAAGACGTTCTATACATTCTTTTATACAGTATATTGATGAAAATGCAGTATCTATATTAGATTTTAAAGAAATTATTATAGAATCAATCAAGTCTATTTTAGAAAATAGTAAACAAGAAAAAGAAAATGTATACTATTATGGAGATGAATTGTCAAAATTAATTGTAGGGCTATATGATGAAACTGTAGGTAAAAAACAAAACGATATGAAAGTTCTTTCAAATCAATGTTTAGATATTTGGGATGAAATGTTTAAAAAACAAATAGGCTCAATTAAGAAATTAAGTAGGGACATTTTGGACAGATAGAAACAGTGAACTTTAGTGAACACTAAAGGCAGGAAAGCGAGTATTAACACATCGCCTATACACATTGAAGGGCAAGCCTTCAAGAGTTAATAAAAGAACAAAAATTTTAAGCAAATTTGATGTAAAAATTCACCGAATGAACCATTAAAAAATGCCTATCAGAGTGCGAAAGTTCACTAAATGTACTAAATTCTATAAAAATGTTGAGATTAGTTCACCAAGTGTACTTGAATTTAGCTAAAATTTAAAAGAAAAGTACACCGAGTGAACTAAAAATTACTAAAATTAAAAGAACAAGTACACCAAGTGAACTCAAAATTTTAAATAAATTGACAAAAAGTACACTAAGTGTACTTACCTAAAAATCAACACTTTATAAATCTTAATAGAAAAAAGGGAAAAAAACGGGAATTGAACTTTATAGAACAGTATAATATAATCGTATTATCAAAAAATGCAAAAACAAGAAGTCAGTCGAAGCTAGCCGACTGGCTTTTTCTGTGTATGACGGGCATGTCATAAATCTAGGGTGAATGGTGTTAGAATAGATATATAGACACAAAATTTTGCGAATAACTAATAAAAAT
>CARBKU010000235.1 GCA_948946035.1 uncultured Clostridia bacterium | reverse complement strand
TTCAAGTTTCGACTTTTTGCAAGAGTAGGTTATAATATATGATTTTTTTACACTTTGTGTGTCGCAACCTACAAAATTAAATTTTATATGTAGGTTGCTCCAATCGCACTCGCATAGCTCGTTTGGTCGCTTACGCAGTGTTTCAAAAATCATATATTATAACCTACTCTTGCAAAAAGTCGAAACTTAAATTATACAACTTAAATTATTTTACCTTAGACTAAAATAGTATTTGCCATTATTGACAAAATTCTCTGATCCCATAACAATTTTTCGTCAATGACATCAATTTTTTAAATAATGTAAATATAATGAATAAATGTGAATATAATATAGATATATAAAAGAGAAAGGAAGAAAAATTTTATGAATATAAAATATTTTGACAATGCAGCAACAACAAAAGTAAAAAAAGAAGTAGTAGAAGAAATGTTACCATATTTATATGAAGAATATGGAAATCCATCATCATTATATAGTATAGGAAGAAATGCAAAAAAAGCAATAGAAGAAGCAAGAAAAAAAGTTGCAAACTTAATAAACTGTATGTCAAATGAAATATACTTTACTGGATGTGGATCAGAGAGTGATAATACAGCAATAAAAGGAATAGCATATGAAAATAGAAAAAAAGGAAAACATATAATAACATCAAAAATCGAACATCCAGCAGTACTTCATACCTGTCAAACATTAGCAAAGCAAGGATATGAAATAACATATCTAAATGTAGACGAAAATGGAATAATAAACCTTACAGAACTAAGAAACAGCATAAGAAATGATACAATATTAATAAGTATAATGTTTGCAAACAACGAAATAGGAACAATTCAGCCAATATATGAAATATCTAAAATTGCAAAAATGCATAATATAATTTTTCATACAGATTGTGTTCAAGCATGTGGAAATGTTCCTATTGATGTAAGAAAAATGGGGATAGATATGTTATCATTATCTGGTCACAAAATATATGCTCCAAAAGGAATAGGAGCATTATATGTAAAAAATGGAATAGAGTTTGAAAAATTTATGGATGGCGGACATCAAGAAAAAAACAAAAGAGGAGGAACAGAAAATGTGTCAGGTATAGTTGGGCTAGGAAAAGCATGTGAATTAGCAAAGAACAATTTAACTTATCATATGAGACATTTACAAAAATTAAGAGATTATTATATAAGTGAAGTAGAAAAAAGAATTCCAAATGTAAAATTGAATGGTTCAAGAGAAATGAGATTACCTGGAAATGCAAATTTTTCTTTTCAATTTGTAGAAGGAGAATCACTATTATTAAAGTTAGACGCAAAAGGAATTTGCGCATCAAGCGGTTCTGCATGTACATCAGGTTCATCTGCTCCTTCACATGTATTAAAAGCTATTGGACTTACAGATGATATAGCACAAGGCTCATTAAGAACTACTTTTGGAGAAGAAAATACAAAAGAAGATATTGACTATTTAGTAGATAATTTGCAAGAAATAGTTAGTAATTTAAGGGAGATGTCATAAGAGCAATAGCACATTTTATACCATCTACAGCAGCAGATGTAATTCCACCTGCATATCCAGCACCTTCGCCACAAGGGTAAACTCCATGAACATTGGAAACCAATTTATCATTTCTAACAATTTTAACAGGAGAAGAACTTCTTGTTTCAATACCTGTTAAAATACTATCAGAATTAGCAAAACCAAATAACTTTTTATCAAAATAAATAAGGCCTTCTTTTAAAGTATCTGATACAAATTTAGGCAGAATTTGGTTTAAGTTAGATAAAGTTACACCTGGTAAATAAGAAGGTTTAACTGAACCAAAATAAGTAGATATTTTATTATTTAAAAAATCTTCTACCCTTTGAACTGGAGCACAATAATTAGAACCTCCTAAAATAAAAGCATTTTCCTCTAACTGTTTTTGAAAATAAATACCTGCTAAAGGAGAAGTATCTTTAAAATCATTAGGCGTAACATTTACTAAAAGAGCAGAATTAGCATTTTTGCCATCTCTTAAAAAAGTACTCATTCCATTAGTAACAATACTATTAGGTTCACTAGAAGATGCAATAACTATACCACCAGGGCACATACAAAATGTATAGCAAGAACGTCCATTAGATGAATGATAAGCTAGCTTATATTCAGCAGGAGGCAAATGTAATTTTGTGCTTGTACCATATTGAGATTTATTGATATCTTCTTGTAGATGTTCTATTCTTACACCAACAGAAAAATTTTTCTTTTCTAAAACAAATCCTTTTTCATAAAGCTTTTCGAATGTGTCTCTAGAGCTATGACCAATTGCTAATATTACAGAATCTGTTTTTAACTCGAATTTAGGATTATTAGATATTGTATCTTTGCAGTAAATAGATTTTATAGTATTATTTGTTATATTAAAATCAATTACTTTTGTATTAAAATAAAAGGTAACCCCTTTTGAAATTAAGTATTTCCTAATATTTTTAATAATTTTAATTAGATTATCTGTGCCAATATGAGGTTTAGACAAATATAAAATTTGTTCTGGAGCACCAAATTTTACAAACTGTTCTAGTACAGTTTTGCAAAAAGGGCTATTAATACCAGTAGTTAATTTTCCATCTGAAAATGTACCAGCACCACCCTCTCCAAACTGTACATTAGAAAATGTATTTAATTTTCCAAAATTAAGAAAAGTGCCTATTGTTTGTTTTCTAATTTCTACAGGTTGACCCTGTTCAATAATTATTGGTTTAATTCCATTTTCCACTAGTGTTATAGCAGAAAAAAGCCCACTAGGACCTGCTCCTATAATAATAGGTCTATTAAAAAGTGTACAATTTATTTTAATGTTTGCACATTTAGTTTCTGATATTTTTGTTAAATTTTTATATTTATTTTCATTTTTTACTTCTATATCTATTGAATAATTATAATGTACATTATTTTTATTTCTAGCATCTATTGATTTTTTTGAT
>CARBKU010000234.1 GCA_948946035.1 uncultured Clostridia bacterium | reverse complement strand
AGAGTTTGATTTATAACAATTCCCATAAGTATACTAGAAATTAGTATTCCAATAAAACCTTTTATTCCAAAAGAGAAAAAGAATAAATACATTTCTTGACCAGATGCAAATCCTGCACCTATTAAGGTTCCAATTATTACAAATACGACTTTTAATATATTTTTCATAATAGACTCCTGTTTTTACTAAAATGTGCCATTATAGATAGTTTTTTGACACATATTAAAATAAATAACTTTAAATAGTGCGAAGGACATTATATATCTAATTTTTTAGGAGGATACGAGTAGGAATTACTTGGGGGAACCTAAAAAATTAATATATAATGTCCTGAGAACGAGTAGATTTTTTAGCAATAATATGTGTCAAAAAACTATCATAATGGCACATAAAAAATCCCATATTAGTTTATGAGATTTTTTATAATTTATTCTATTTTTTCCTTCTTCTTATTTGCCATACTATAATTCCTATTATCATTATTAAAGCTGGAATTACAAATATAATTACTTTTATTATAGTATCTTGTTGTTCTGTTGCAGTATATGTTACTGTTCCAGTACTTTTTCTTGCTGTTATATCTTCTTCTCTATCCACCAAATATGCAATTGAATTTAAAACTAAATCTTTATTATATGCAAGTTGAATTGCTCCATATTGTGAATTTTGAGTTAATTGATAATCTGATATAAAATAATTTTCTCCATATATTATTAATTTTGACATTACAGCTGATTCTTGTTTTTCTTCATTCGCTTCTTTTATAGTTTTTTCTAATTCTGCACCTACAACAAAGCTTCCCTTTTCTTCATCACTTGATGCTCCATCTGCTTGGTTATTAAAATTAGTTCTAAAGTATGCATCTTCACTTGTAAGTAATAAATTCGAACTATGTACTTTTTTATCTTCCAATTTGTCTGTATCTATATTAATTTTTGTTGCATTAACAAATATTACACCTGTTGTGTTATATATATCTTTTGTAACAGTTGCACTTTGTATATTTGGTATAATTAAATCTGGTGAACCTGCTACCATTTTACTGGCATCTGTTTCTCTTATAATTCCAACTTCAAATGGTTTTACTCCATATTCATCTAGTATTTTATTTACATTTGGTGTCTCCATTGTTGCACTTACAGCGGAATTTAGCCATAATACATTTTTCCCTGATTTTATATAATCTAAAATTGCGTTTGTTGTTACATCATCGAAATCTTTATTAGGTGTGGTAATTACTAGTGTATCACAATCTTCTGGTACTTTACCTTTTGATAATATGTTTAATGTTTCTACTTCGTTAATTTCATTTCCTAAGTACATGTTTAAATAATTCATATTACTATTTAATACAAATTCGCTGTATCCTTGCAAGAAATATACTTTTGGTACCTCATCTGTAGCAACAGATTGAATGCTTGTAGTAAATTTTTCTTCCGCTATACTTATTGTCTCAAATGTTGAATTGTCATATGTTATTAAATCACTTGCTGTTAGCACTTTTGATTTTTCTCCACATTCTATAATTATTCCTTCTGTTCCGCTTTCTATACCATATTTTTGTGCTAAGTCTGGTCTATTATTTATATCAACTGCTTCTACATTTATTTTTTCATTTGCTTTTTTGTATTGTTTTGCTAAATCTAAATTAGAATCTTCCTCACTATATCCAATAAAGTACATATTGATGTCTTTATCTATGTTTTTTATTTTTTCCTTACTTTCTTCTGTTAATGTGTATAATTTTTCTTGACTAAAATCTATTGGTGTTAATTCTAATTTTTGCATTACCATGTTAATACATATAAATATTGCTACAATGGCTAATATTAAAATTGTAGTTTTTGTTCCATCTATTAACCATTTCTTTTTTATTGTTTCTATAAATTTGTTTGACTTTTTGTCTTCATTAATTTCTTTTCCTTCTACTAACTTTTCTTTGTTATTTTCTTTCAACCTAATTCCTCCTTTACCTTACACTTTTTCTTCTTTGCATAATTATTATTGTTAGTAACATACATGTAATTGTAAATGTTATAAATGTTACTGTATCTGCAATGTCAATTTGACCTGTTGGGAATTTTGAAAACATATTTATTAATGAAAAATTAGTAAATATACTACTAAATTGTGGTAAAAACCATGTTAATATAAAAAATCCTATTGTTATAATTCCTGCTATTATTTGATTTTCTGTTATACTGGAAGCTAAAATTCCAAAGGATATATAACTTATTGCTAATAATAAAAATCCAAATAGAGTTACTAAAGCTGTTGTTATGTGTGGAGTTCCAAAGAAACTTAGTATTGCAAAATACATTAATGTACATACTTCTGTTATTATAACTATTAATGTTGCTGCAATAAATTTCCCAAATACTACTTTTGTAATGCTTAAAGGAGATGTAAGTAGTAATTGCTCTGTTCCACTTTTTCTTTCTTCTGCAATTGTTCTCATTGTTAATATTGGTGTAATAAATGTTAATATTGTTGCTCCTGAGTAAAATATGTATTCAAAGTTTGTACTTTGGTAGTTAAATACGTCTACATAGAAAAATATGCTAAACATAATTAAAAATAGCCCTATAAATACATAACCTACAGGTGAGTAAAAGTATGATTTGAATTCTTTTTTAATTACTGCCCACATTATTTATTTCCTCCCTCTATCAATTTCATAAATGCATCTTCTAGTGTTGTATCTGCTTTTTTCATTTCGAATATTGTTATATTCTCTTTTGCAAATTCAGCAAATATTGTCTTTCTTAAGTCTTTTTCTTCTTTGGCTTCTATTGAGTATTGTTTTGTTCCATCTTCATTATCTTTTATTAATTTTATTTTTTCTATTTCTTTTATTCTTTGTTTAATTGTTTCTATTTTATTTTCTGGGTCTTCTACTGTTACATAAATGTTATTGTTGTTTGTTACTTTATTTTCTAAGTTTTCTGGTGTGTCTATTGCAAC
>CARBKU010000233.1 GCA_948946035.1 uncultured Clostridia bacterium | reverse complement strand
AGTGTAAAAAAATCATATATTATAACCTACTCTTGAAAAAAGTCGAAACTTAAATTATTTTTGACGTTTACAATTTAATGGAAAATTGATATAATACAAACTAACAAAAAATATTTTGATATATTATTAAAAGGAGATTAAATGGAAGAAAGACAAAAAAATATAAGAAACTTTAGTATAATAGCACATATAGACCATGGAAAATCAACACTAGCAGATAGACTAATAGAAATGACAGGGGTACTATCCAAAAGAGAAATGGAAAGTCAAGTTTTAGATAACATGGAAATTGAAAAAGAAAGAGGAATAACAATAAAATCTCAAGCAGTAAGAATGATATACAAAGCAAAAGATGGACAAGAATACACATTCAACTTAATAGACACACCAGGTCATGTTGACTTTAACTATGAAGTATCAAGAAGCTTAGCAGCATGTGATGGAGCAATATTAGTAGTAGACTCAAGCCAAGGAGTAGAAGCACAAACACTAGCAAATGTATACCTAGCAATAGACAACAATTTAGAAATATTGCCAGTACTAAACAAAATTGATTTACCAAATGCAAGAGTTAGCGAAGTAAAAAATGAAATAGAAGACATTATTGGAATACCAGCACAAGATGCTCCATGTATTTCAGCAAAATCAGGATTAAATGTAGACCAAGTATTAGAAAGAATTGTAACAGACTTACCATCACCTAAAGGTGACGAAAATGCAAAAACAAAATGTCTAATTTTTGACTCATATTATGACAATTATAAAGGTGCTTTAGCATATGTAAGAGTTGTAGAAGGAAAAGTAAAAGTTGGTGACGAAATAAAATTAATGGCAACTAACAAAAGTTTTACAGTTGCAGAAGTAGGATATTTTATTCCAGGTTCATATATGAGTACAGACGAAATAAAAGCAGGAGAAGTTCGGGTATATAGCTGCAAGTATAAAAAGTCTATCAGATATACATGTAGGAGACACAATAACATTAAAAGAAAATCCAGCAGAAGAACAGCTAAAAGGATACAAAAGAGTAACACCAATGGTATATTGTGGATTATACCCAATAGATGGAAGTCAATATGAAGATTTAAAAGAAGCATTAGAAAAATTAAAACTAAATGACGCTGCACTAGAATATGAACAAGAAACATCAGCAGCATTAGGATTTGGATTCAGATGTGGATTTCTAGGACTGCTACATTTAGAAATAATTGAAGAAAGACTAGATAGAGAATTTGACCTAGGACTAATAACAACAGCACCATCAGTAATATACAAAGTATATAAAACAGATGGAGAAGAAATAGAGTTGTATAATCCAGAAGATTTACCAAAACCGCAAGAAATATCATATATAGAAGAGCCATTTGTAACAGCAAACATATTAACGCCAAAAGAATATGTAGGAAATATAATGGAATTATGTCAGAGAAGACGAGGAATATATATAGACATGAAATATCTTGATGAAAACAGAGTAACATTAATATATGAAATGCCATTAAACGAAATTATATACGATTTCTTTGATAACCTAAAATCAAAAACAAAAGGATATGCATCACTAGACTATGAAATGAAAGATTATAGAAAATCAAACTTAGTAAAACTAGATATATATATAAATGGAGAAATTGTGGACGCATTAAGTTTTATAGTACACAAAGATGGAGCATATGACAGAGGAAAAAAAATGGTAGAAAAATTGAAAACAGTTATACCAAGAAAACTATTTAAAATACCAATACAAGCAGCAATAGGAGGACAAATAATAGCAAGAGAAACAATATCAGCTATGAGAAAAGACGTGCTAGCAAAATGTTATGGAGGAGATATAACAAGAAAGAAAAAGCTATTAGAAAAACAAAAAAGAGGTAAGAAAAAAATGCGAGAAATTGGGAATGTAGAAATACCACAAGAAGCATTTTTAAGTGTACTAAAGTTGGACGAAGAATGATATTTTTTCCTCCGTCCTCCAAATCATCATTTTAAAGAAAGGAATGTTTTTAAATGAAAAAAGAGAAAAATAAACAATTAGATAATAAGAATGCTAAAAAGAAAAAGCCAGTTTATAATAAAAATGATGAAGATAAGCTATATGACGACCAAGTTGAAGGAAGAAATTCAGTTTTAGAATTATTGGAAAGTGAAAAAGATATAAATAAAATATTTGTTACAAGAGGAGAAAGACATGGCTCTATAAATAAAATAATAGCAATAGCTAAAGAAAAAAGAATTATAGTTATTGAAAAGGACAAGAGACAGATGGAACAAATGGCGCAAACAGAAAATTATCAAGGTGTAATTGCAATTGTTCCACCATTTGAATATTGTGAAGTAGAGGATATAATAGAACAAGCAAATTCAAATCAAGAAGAGCCTTTTGTATTATTATTAGATGGAATTGAAGATCCTCATAATTTAGGGTCAATTATAAGAACAGCAGAAACTGCTGGTATACATGGAATTATAATACCTAAAAGAAGAGCAGCATCAGTTAATAGTACTGTAAACAAAGTGTCTTGTGGAGCTGTAGAGCATATAAAAATTGCAAGAGTGACTAATATATCAGATGCAATTGAAAAATTAAAAGAATTAGGATTATGGATATGTGGAACAGATATTAATACAGAGAAGTATTATTATAATCAAGATTTAACTGGACCAATAGCAATTGTAATTGGAAATGAAGGAAGCGGAATAAGTGATAAAGTAAAGAAAAAATGTGATTTTTTAGTTAAAATTCCAATGAAGGGAAAAGTAAGATCATTAAATGCTTCTGTATCCACAGGAATTATTGTATATGAGGCAGTAAAACAAAAGATGAAAATGAATAAATAATAGGGGGAAAAAAGATATGCCAAGGAAAAAAAGAATAGCTATATTATGTACATGTGCAGTATTAGTTGTATTAATATCTATAATAACAATTGTTTTATTATATACGAAAACAGATGTATTCAAGTCTAGTAGAGAGCTATTAGTAAAATATATGATGAAAAACA
>CARBKU010000232.1 GCA_948946035.1 uncultured Clostridia bacterium | reverse complement strand
AAAAAGTTTGTTAAAACTTTTTATTAGAATTTTTAGGATGGGGCAAGTGCAAAAAATATAATTATAACCCTTTGGGAGCGAGTAGATATTAAGAAAAATAATAAAAAATCTTATTAAAAATTTTAAGCGATTGCTATACAAAATTACCAGTTGAGGCGAAGAATGCTGGCAATTTTTATAATTTTTTAATATAAACCATAAATAATAAATTTATTTAATTATAAATATTTGTTTTTATTAAGAAATTTAAAGTATAAAAATTATGAAAAAGTATAAAATAATTATAAAGGAAAAAAATTCTAATTTATAAGGAGGAAATGTATGAAAAATTTATTAGAAATTGAGGAAATAAAGGCAATTGAAATATTAGATTCAAGAGGTAATCCAACAATTCAAGTTGATGTAAGACTAGAAGATGGAAGTTATGGGGTAGCAGCAGTTCCATCAGGTGCATCAACAGGAAGCTTTGAAGCAGTTGAACTAAGAGATGGAGAAAAAACAAGATACATGGGAAAAGGAACCAAAAAAGCAGTTGAGAACATAAACAAAAAAATAGCTAAAGAAATAGTTGGAATGAATGCTTTTGAGCAAAGAAAAATTGATGAAGCAATGATAGAACTTGATGATACACCAAATAAATCTAATTTAGGTGCAAATGCAATATTAGGAGTATCATTAGCAGTGGCAAAAGCAGCAGCAAATGCATTAGGTTTAGAATTATATCAATATTTAGGTGGGATAAATGCAACAGATTTGCCAATTCCGATGATGAATATATTAAATGGTGGTAAACATTCAGAAAATAATATAAGCATACAAGAATTTATGATTATGCCAATTGGAGATATAACTTTTGCCGAAAGATTACGTAGAGGAGCAGAAATTTATCATACATTAAAAAAAGTATTAAAAGAAAAAGGATATAATGTAGGAGTAGGAGATGAAGGGGGATTTGCACCAAATTTACAAAATGAAGAGGAAGCTTTAGATGTTATTATTGAAGCTATAATAAAAGCAGGATATGAACCTAAAAAAGATATTGCATTAGCTTTAGATATTGCAAGTACAGAAATGTATGAAGAAGCTAAAAAAATAGGAAAAGATGGATATTATTTTTGGAAAACAGATAAAATGAAATCAAAAGAAGAAATGATTGATTATATAGTGGATTTATGTGAGAAATATCCTATTATTTCAATAGAAGATGGTCTTTCTGAAGAAGACTGGGATAGTTGGAAAGTTTTAACTGAAAAGTTAGGGGATAAAGTTCAGTTGGTTGGTGATGACTTGTTTGTAACTAATAAATCTCGTTTAAGAAGAGGGATTGATAAAGAAGTTGCAAATGCTATTTTGATAAAACCAAATCAGATAGGAAGTTTAACAGAAACATTGGATACTATTAAAATGGCAAAGAAAAATGGTTATAGAACAGTTATTTCTCATAGATCAGGAGAAACAGAAGATACAACAATTGCAGATATTGCTGTTAGTGTTAATTCAGGACAAATAAAGACAGGTGCGCCTTGTAGAACAGATAGAGTGGCCAAATATAATAGGTTGTTAAAGATTGAAGATGAGTTAAAATAAAAAAGTACTTGTCAACTTTAGAAACATATGTTAAAATGAAAAAAAGAAAATGAAAAACCAATTAAAAAGCAAAGTATATATATTAAAAAACATTAACAGAGAAAATGGTCTAGGCTGAAAACCATTAATAAAAAATATATAGAAATTTCACTTTTTAGCGGTTCTTTTTTGAAAAAAAGTAGGAAAAGACGGTTGCAACGTTAAAGCAAAATAAGGTTAGTTTTTAAAACTAATAAAATTAGGTGGTACCACGAATGATAACCATTTCGTCCTAAAAAAGTAAGGATGAAATGGTTTTTTGATGTAGAAAGGTAAAGCCTATAAAAAATTAAAAAATAAAAGAAGAAGGAGTTCATAAGTATGAAAGAAGAAATTACAAAAATAGAAGAAAAATCTATTTATGAAATTAGTAAATCTAACGATTTAAAAACACTAAATGATTTAAGAGTTAAATATTTAGGAAAAAAAGGTGAACTAACTTTAGTTTTAAGGCAAATGGGAGGTCTAAGTGCAGAAGAAAGACCAAAAATAGGAGCATTAGTAAATCAAGTAAGAGACAAACTAAATAATCTAATAGAAAATAAAGAAAAAGAATTAAAAAGGCAAGAATTACAAAAAAAACTAGAAACAGAGAATATTGATGTTTCAGAGCCAAGCAAAAAAAGTGAATTAGGTTCATTACATCCAATAACACAAATAATAAACGAAGTAGAAGAAATTTTTTTAGGAATGGGATATCAAATTGCAGATGGACCAGAAGTAGAAAAAGCAGTATACAATTTTGACAAATTAAATACACCACCAGACCATCCAGCCAGAGACTTACAAGATACTTTCTACATAAACGAAAATATTGTATTAAGAAGTCAAACATCTCCAGTACAAGCAAGAGTAATGGAAACACAAAAACCACCAATTAAAATAATATGTCCTGGTGCAGTGTATCGTTCAGATAGTGTAGATGCTACACATTCACCAGTATTTCATCAAATTGAAGGTTTAGTTATAGATAAAAACATATCAATGGCAGATTTAAAAGGAACATTAGAAATGTTTGCAAAAAAATGCTTAGGTGAAAATACAAAAATAAGATTTAGACCACATCACTTTCCATTTACAGAACCAAGTGCTGAAGCAGATGTATCTTGCTTTGTATGTGGAGGTAAAGGGTGTAGAGTATGCAAAGGAGAAGGTTGGATAGAACTATTAGGATGTGGAATGGTACATCCTAATGTGTTAACAAATTGTGGAATTAATCCAGAAGAATATTCAGGTTTTGCATTTGGATTTGGTGTTGAAAGAATTGCAATGGCAAAGTATGGGATAGATGATATGAGATTATTATTTGAAAATGATACAAGATTTTTAAAACAATTTTAAAACAATTAAAAAATTATTTGCATATAAAAATTAATT
>CARBKU010000231.1 GCA_948946035.1 uncultured Clostridia bacterium | reverse complement strand
TATTTTGTCTTTGTTTGTCCTTACAAGCAATGTGTCCTATATACAAAAAAAAGACTAATTATATTTAGTCCTTTTTATTATACTTTTTTCCATAGCCAATTCAAAGAATTACTTATAACCTTTTTTCCTTTTGCTTTTGCTTCTATATCATCCACCCATAAATATGAGAAGAAAGAAATTAAAACAAATACAAAATCAATTATAATACATTTTTGAAGTGTTGGTACAAACATATTTAACTCTTCTGATATTGTACTAAGTTGAAAAACGTGAATTGATAAAATAGTTAAATATCCAAATAATAAAATTGCTGCAACAAAACTCTTTTTTATTTCTTGTGCTAAAAATATTAATAATACTGTAGCACATAACATTAATAGTAATATTACTGGATGTGACATATTTAAAATTATCATTTGTATTCCTCTTTTCATTTGTTAATAAATATAGTGTTTAACACTATTTCTCTTATTCTTATAAATATATAATATCATTAAATATTTTTCATATCAATATTTTTTTTGTTACATTTTTATTACAATGACTGAAAAATCATCCTCTGGCATTATTGTAATTTTGTTTCAATCAATTTAGCAATTTCTTCAGCTTTTTTAGTAATATAATCTTGATTTTCGCCTTCAATCATAACCCTAACTAAAGGTTCTGTTCCTGAAGGTCTAATTAAAACTCTTCCATTACCATCAAATTCTTTTTCCAATTTATCTATAGCATTTTTTATATCTACATCTTCTTTATATGCATATTTTTTATTAGCATTTACTTTTGCATTTATTAATACTTGTGGATATAATTTTACCAAGTTTGCCAATTCAGATGCTTTTTTATTTTCTTCTAATATTGCTTGTATTATCATTAAAGAAGTTAATATTCCATCACCTGTAGGATTATAATCTAATAATATAACATGACCAGATTGTTCTCCACCTAAATTATAACCATCTTGTAACATTTTTTCTAAAACATATCTATCTCCTACTTGTGTTTGGAAAAATTCCAAGTCATTTTCTTTTGCATATTTATTTAGTCCTAAATTGCTCATAACAGTAGCAACAATAGTATCTTTATTTAATTTTCCTTTTCTTTTTAACATTCTTGATATAATAGCTAATATTTTGTCTCCATCAATTTCATTTCCGTTTTCATCTATGGCTAGACATCTATCTCCATCTCCATCATATGCAATTCCTAAGTTTAGATTATTTTCTAAAACAAATTTTTTTAATCCTTCTAAATGTGTTGAGCCACATCCATCATTAATATTTACTCCATTTGGTTTATTATTTATTATTTTATACTTTATTCCTAGTGTTTTAAATACTTTTTCTGCTACATCATATGTTGCGCCATTTGCTGTGTCCAGTCCTACTATAAAATCATCTGTTAAGTATTTTTCTAAATTGTCTTCAAAGTTTTTTCTAAAGAAATATACATATTCATCTATTAAATCTAAACTATATTCTGAAACTCCTATTTTATCATTTACTGCTGTTAATTCATCATTTAGTTTTTCAGATTCCATTACTTCTTCAATTTCTTCTTCTATATTATCAGGAATTTTTGTTCCTTTATTACTAAAATATTTTACTCCATTAAATTCATATGTATTATGTGATGCAGAAATAACAACACTTGCATCTGCTTTTAATTTTCTTGTTAAATATGCAACTGCTGGTGTTGGCATTACTCCTAATAATTTAACATTTGCACCATAACTTAAAAATCCTGCAACCATTGCACTTTCGATTAGTGTACCAGAAATACGTGTATCTCTTCCTATTAATATGTTTGGTGCATGGTCAGAATGTTTAGATAAAACATATGCTCCTGCTTTTGCAACTTTATACACTAATTCTGGTGTTAATTCAGAATTAGCAATTCTTCTAATTCCATCTGTCCCAAAATATTTTCTCATAAATTTCCTTCCTTTCGGTACTATAAAATGTTTTTTACTAATATTTATATGATTATTTTATTTTTTTGTGTTGTTTTTAAATACTTTTTTTATTATTTTTCCTACATCAAAGCCACTTGTTATTGCTATTCTTTCTGTTAGCGTTAATTCTATTTTTCTTGGCTCTTCGAAATCTATTCTTTTATTTTGTAATGCTAATTTGGGATTAATTGTTGTTAATTTTTCTAATTTTTCTTTTCCTGTTATTATCTCTATTTGTTTTAACATTTCTGGTATTAATGGATATACTGTATTTTCTCTATGAACATCACTTCCTAAAAAGTGAACCATGTTGTTTTCTAGTAATTTTTTTACTATTATTTGTGCATTTGGCCCATATTGACCTATTATGCTTCCATAATTACATTGCATTAATACTCCTTTTCGTATTAAGTCATAAATTAGTTCTGGTTCTTTTTGCATGTATGAATATCTTTCTGGATGTGCTAATACTGGTACTAATTTGTTTTGTATTAATTGGTAAACTAGATTGTATAAGTTAAGTGGCTCACTGTTCATTGGTAGTTCAAATAATACATAACATGTGTTGTTTATGGTTGATGCTTTTCCTTCTTCTAATAATTTTATTATATTTTCTGATAAATATATTTCATTTCCTATGTGTAATTTTATTTTTGTGTTTTTATTTTTTAAGTTATCGTATATTGCGCCTAGCCATACTTCTCTTTCTGGTGTGTCTGTTTCATAATATCCTTCTAAGTAATGCGATGTTGATACTATTGCTTCAAAGCCTACTTCTTCTGCTTCTTTTATTAAATTGAATGTTTCTTCTATACTACGTGATCCATCATCTATGTTTGGTAGTATATGTGAGTGAAAGTCTATCATATTCTCTCCTTTTGTTTCTTTAAAGTACTTTTATAGTATACAATTATATTTAATCTTTTGCAAGATATTGTTATTTTTTTTGATAAAAAACGATACATTAAATTTTAATGTTCTTGGATGTCTATCTTTTTTTTAATAAACTTAAAACTTTATTTAAATAATTTTTATAAAATATTAAAATAA
>CARBKU010000230.1 GCA_948946035.1 uncultured Clostridia bacterium | reverse complement strand
ATATCTTTTTCTACATTTGCAAGATGTAAATACTCCATTGTTGACCTTATTCCAGGGTGTCCCAGTAACTTTTGTAAATGCAATATGTCTAATCCATTTTCTATTAAATCTGTAGCAAAGTTATGTCTTAATCCATGCACTGTTACTTTTCTTTTTATTCCTGCTTTTTTCCTTATTTCTCTAAATGCTATTTCTGGTCCAGATACCGTATATTTGTCATTTGTCTGTTGAGAAATGAATAGATAATTTTCCTTGTGTTTTGGTCTATATACTCTAAAATATTTTCTTAATATTTCAAGATTTGTTTGTGATAGCAAAGTATATCTATACTTACTTTCTTTCCCTTCTCGTACTAATATTCTCATATTTTCACTATCAATATCTTGTATTCTTAAATTACACAGTTCTGATATTCTAAGTCCACCACCATATACTGTCATAAACATAGCTTTATATTTTAAACCGTAACCTTTCATTTTCACAAGCTTCAAAAAATCTTTTTAATTCTTCCTTTGTAAACATCTCTGGTTTGTTCTTTTGTATCTTAAACAGTGGGATTCTCTTTAAATTCAATACTTTATTTAAAGTAGTACCATACATAAATCGTATTGCACTGTTATATGTATTTACATCTCGTCTTTTGTTTTTACGTTCTTCTACAAGATATTTTAGAAAATCTCTAATATCATCTTCTGTTAATTTTTCAATATCTTTTCCTTTGTGAAAATCCATATACCTATTAACACGCCAGATATATGATTTTTGTGTTCTTTCTGATAAACCTCTAAAAGTCATGTCTTCTTCCATGCGTTTTATTATTTCTTCATTACACATAAAAAAACTCCTTTCAATAAATATTTGTAGACATAATCTACTCAATATTTATTTTAAAGAGTTTTTCTTGATATTTCAATATTTACAAGCTTTTATTCTCAAATTAATAGCAAATTTTCGTATTTAGTGTTATACTAACTTAAACGACCACTGCGACAGCAGTTTAGTGCAATTACTATTTTATTTTATCAACAATTATTCTCTTAACAACTTCCTTGAAGGCAGGAAAGAGATACAGAAAATATCTCTCCAATACTTAGAAAACAAGTTTTTTAGTTATCTGTTTTATGCTAAGTTACTCGATGAGCAACACATGCTGGAATACATCTCTTTTATGTCCATATAATCATTATAAGTAAAATAATTCCTATTACTATAAAACAATACCCCATAATTTTGCTCATTTTTCTAAATGCTTTTTCACTTTTAGGAGTTGGATGAATAATTGCTTTTCCAACCTCGTAATTAATTTTTGGTATATAATTTCCTATAATCATAAATACTATTCCTAATATTAAGCATACACTTTTTCCAGCATATACTGTACTCCCTAATGGAATTTCTATTATAATAATATATGTTAATACTGTTAAAACTGGAATAATCCATTCCATTATCTTTAAAATTCTAGGCTTTTCATCATTTTTTAATTTATTTGTTTTCAGATTAGTAACTAATAAACATATTACTTGCACAATAGCCATAAGAATAGGCAATCCAAATAGTACAAGATTTTTATGTCCATAATTATATGGTGTATTGTTTATTGTATAAAGAATTGGTATTTGTTCTGGTAATTTATTATATAATACGATTCCTACTATAATTGGTAATAAGCATACAATTACACTAAAAATCAATGTTTTTTTATTCTTCTTTTCCATCTTTATTTCCTCCTAATTTATAAATCCAAACTAATACATCTTCAAATACAGAACTATTTAGTTCATAAAATATAAAATTTTTTTGCTTTGTTTCTGTTATTAGTTTTGCTTTTTTTAAGTTTGATAAGTGATATGATACTGTTGCTCCCGATAAGTCGAAACAACTTGCTATTTCTCCTGCTGTCTTTCTTCCATCTTTCAATAGTTCTAATATTTCTCTTCTTGCGGGATCACTAATCGCTTTTAATGTTTCTGACATTCCCAAACTAACCACCTCTCTTATAACATTTCGATATATATCTAAATAGATTATACTATATAATTAATTGTATTGTCAATAACTATTTAGATTTTTTTCTAAATAGTTGAGTGAAATTATAGAATTGTTGATAATTAGTGCAATTGTAATTTACCTTATTAACCTTTTTATATATTCATCTGTATTTTTCCTAAAATAGCCGCAATGACCTAATGAATCAATCTTAATAAATTCACTATTTTTATATTTTCTAATTCTAGGCAAGCAAAGTCTTGCTATATCTTTTGTTCCATATATAAATGTAATTTTTTTCTGTGAAAAAATATCTAATTTTGGAGTTTCAATATTATAACAACTTTCTAATAAATTCTTTAGACTTTCTATTGATACTATTGGTGCTACATATTGTTGCACTTCTCCCATTCCATTAAAACATTTATTTAATTCTTCAACTGCATTTTCTGGATGTTCTCTTATATTAAGTAGACATTTTTTATATCTATTATAGAAATATTTTTTAATAGCATTTGGAAATTTAAAGATAGGAGCACTATCTACAATTATCTGATTTATTTTATCTTTATTATTGCAAAAATAATGAAATGCTATATTACCACCTAGAGAAAAACCTATAATTGCTTTTAGTCTATCAATGTTATTCTGTTTTAGAAATTCATCAATACTTTTTTCTTCATCCTCCATTGATATATAGTTTGAATTTTCATAGTGTCCACTATATGTTGGAATAATCAAATAATAATCTTTTAATTTCTCTATTGCAAAATCAAAGAATTTATCACTTGTAAACATAGGGTGTAATAATAGTATTTTTTCGTTTTTTTTATCTCCATAAGTAATTATTTTCAAACAAATAACTCCTTTCCAAATTGACTATCTAATTTTTGTCCAGTCCATTTTTATAAATTTATTATATTATTTTTTTGTACAATAAACAAGCAAAAATGATATTAAAACTAAATTAATGTTACTAGATAATACTTTTACTAATATTATTCTATGAAAATGCTGATATATAAA
>CARBKU010000229.1 GCA_948946035.1 uncultured Clostridia bacterium | reverse complement strand
TTTACTAAATTTGTATCTCTAAAATATAATGTTTTTACATGATTGTCTGCTAACTTTTTTATAATTTTCCAATCATCATCAATCATAATGTCTACATTTTCATTTTTGCAAATTTCTAATTTGTCATCAACTTTCCAATAATATTTGTCAAAACTAATATTTTTTTCTTCTAATAATCTTATTGCATCATCTTTCATTTCTTTAACAAATCCACCTCTAGCAGTAATAACTACAAATTCGTGTCCTTGTTTCTTTAGTAAATTATATACTCCAATAAATCCTGACATTAGATTACTCTCTTTTGATACTGTCAAAAAATATTTTTCAATAAATTCTTTTTCTTGTTCTTTAGTCCAATTATATCTCGCTTGAAATTTTGGTTCTTCTTTATTTATCAAATTATTTCCTTTTAATATATCTACATCAAATATTTCTTCATACGTTCTAAATGTTGTTTCACTATCTATTACTACTCCATCTAAATCTATTCCTATTTTCATTGCTACCTCCATATTTATATTTCATTAATTACTGCTATTACTCTTTTAATAAATTTCTCTTTATTTGATAATGCTTGTCTTAATTTATTCAAAGCATCTTCAAATTCCTTATTTTCTAAGTATATTTTTGCATAACCATTTTCTCCATATTTTTCTTTTAAATGCTGATAAACTCTTTCTATCTGTTCTTCTTCAGATAATCCTATATAATTTCTTTTTCCATAAGAATATGTTCTTTTAATAGTATTATCTATATCAATAATTGTTCTATCTGCTGTACTTATTATTTTACCATATATAGTTCTAGGCTCATGATTACTAGATGCTCTATGGTCTTCTATTGCTTCTTTGATGATCTTTCTTTGTTCCTCTGTAAACCATTGCTTTATATTTTCATCTTCCATAAATATTTCAGCTGATATAATTTCATGTGTCTTTCTATCTATATAATGACCTAAATCATGATATGAAGATATTGTATAAACCATATCTAAATCAACATCATAATTTTTTGCCAATTCTAAACTTCTTTTTATAACTGTTTTAATGTGATTTATTCCATGTCCTTCTTCATTTCTATTGTATAATGGAAAAATCTCATTTTCTATATATTGGACTAATTCTTCATTCATTAACTAATTTCCTCCAAACTATAATCTACATCTAATATATTTTCTTGTTCATCTACTATAATGTACATACTAAAATTATAATTATCTTCTATTAAGCCTTTTATAAAGAACCTATCTAAAATCATTATATTAGACAATATTTTTTTCTTTTGTAATAGTTCCTTAATGTCTATCCATTCTGATGTATTCTCTTTAAATTCTTGTGGTTCACCTTCATATTCATTTGAAATAAATACATCAAATATAAATTTTCTATCTGGATATTCTATTGTCATAATTCCTTTATACTGTAAGTTTTTAATGTCTATTCCTGTTTCTTCTTTCATTTCTCTTATAGCTGTTTGTTTTGGAACTTCTCCAGTTTCAATTTTTCCTCCTGGTATATCGTAATATCCCTCTTTTTTATTCCCTTGTTTATATTTCGTAACTACTACTTTATTATCTTTTATTAAATAGCATCTTACTGCTTTTCTTATTGGTTTTTCCATGTATCATTTCTCCATATTCTAACATTTTTTATCTTTTAAGTATTTCTTTACTGTTTCAGTTACTTCATTATGTACTTTTCCATTACTAATAACTGCTCCGTTTATGCTTTCATCATATCTTTGCTCATTTCCAAACAAATCTGTAACTTTTCCACCTGCTTCTTCAACAATAACTTTAACTGCTGCAATATCACAATTTTTATGTTTTGTACCTGGAAAAATGGCAAGGGTAAAATCTCCAATAGCAACACACATACAAGCTCTTATAATACTTCCTAATCCTATAATATATGTCTTATTTCCTAATTCTTGTAGTACATTAGATATATTATAATCTGCTCCAACCCATAAATCATAATGGCATACAGTTTTCATATCATCTAATTCATAGTCATTTACAGTTATTTTTTCTCCATTTTTATATGCACCTTTTCCTTTTATTGCTGTATATAAGCTATCAGTAAATGGATCAAAAACTATTCCAACCATAGATTGCCCTTTTACAACTAGAGCTAGTGAAAATACTGCTACAGGAATATGTCTAGCATACATTGCTGTTCCATCGACTGGATCACATACCCATACATAATCACTTTTACCAAATCGTTCTTCTTCTCCATCTACTGAATGAGAAGGATATTTCTCTTTAACTCTTTTTATCAAGTATGAATTTATTTCTGTATCTGCTAGAGTTACAATAGTTTTATCTCCTTTATAACTTGCTCCATTATTTTGATTGAAATATTTAATCATTACTTCTCCAGCATATTTTGCTATGTCTTTTGCAAAATCTAAATATTCTTCTAATGTTTCCATGTTAATTTTCCTCCCATTTCATTGCATCTTTTATCACTTCTCGTTGGCTTTCAAAATTTGCTTTTGTTACTGGTATTCTTGAATACATTTCAGTTCCTAAAAAGTAATTTAATATATCAAAAGATTTTAATGTTTCTTCTGTTCCACTACCACTTCCACCAGCACAAGCAATACACACAATTTTCTTTCCTTTTATTTTTGAATCATCATTAAAAGCATCACATCTTTTTAATCTATCAAAAAATGTTTTTGCTGATTCACTCATTTCATGAAAATATACTGGAGTAATAAATACATAGGCATCAAAATTTTCCATATATTTATAAATTTCATTAAAATCATCCTTTTGTATGCAGATATGTTCATTTAAACATATTCCCCATCCTCGTTTACCACATGCAATACATTTTTTAATATTCTTTTTGTTTATACAAATATGCTCACATTCATATTTTAATGTTTTTAGTTGTTTTTCACATTCTTGGACACAAGAAAATGTTAATCCCATTTTATTTGGTATGAAACTATCTTCATTTACTTGGTTATTACTGAAACTTAATATTAAAACTTTCATTCATTTCTCCTAAAATTAATTATAAATATTTTTTATTAAATAAATAT
>CARBKU010000228.1 GCA_948946035.1 uncultured Clostridia bacterium | reverse complement strand
AATATGTTTCTATACTGTCTATTTTTTGTAGTTTATATTCAATCCAATATGAAGATTTTTCTACAAATTTTACTTTGTTTAATATTCTATATTTTTCTTTTTCTATTATTATATATTGGTCTTGCTTTAATTCTAATAATTCCATAAAATTCCCTATCTTTTAATACTATACTAATATCCTGGCTTTTCTAATAATTTGAACATATTTTTCTTGTATTCTTCGACTCCTGGTTGGTTAAAAGGATTTACACCTAATATCATTCCAGATACTGCACATGCTTTTTCGAAAAAGTAAATTAATTCTCCTATATTTTGTTCGTCTAATCTTTCCATTGTTATTTTTATATTTGGTACATTACCAGATACATGTGCTCTTATTGTTCCTTCCATTGCTTTTTTATTAACATAGTCTAACTCTTTTCCAGCTAAATAATTTAAACCATCTAAATTATCATCATCTGAATTTATTGTAATATCTGAGTTTGACTTTTCAATTGATATTACTGTTTCAAATAAGTTTCTTTTTCCATCTTGAATGTATTGACCCATAGAATGTAAATCTGTTGTAAAATCTACACCAGCTGGGAAAAGTCCCTTTTTCTCTTTTCCTTCACTTTCTCCAAATAATTGCTTCCACCATTCTGTAAAATAATGCATTTTTGGCTCATAATTTACCAATATTTCTATGTCTTTATTACATTGATTTAATAAGTTTCTAGCTATTGCATATTGGTAACATTCATTGTATTTTACATCTGAATCATTATATCTATCTTGTGCTATTCTTGCTCCTTCCATTAGCTTATCTATGTCAATTCCAGCTGTAGCAATTGGTAATAGTCCTACTGCTGTTAAAACAGAATATCTTCCTCCTACATTATCTGGAACAACAAATTGTTCATATCCTTCATTTTCTGCAAGTGTTTTTAATGCTCCTTTTTCTTTATCTGTTGTGGCATAAATTCTACTTCTTGCTTCATCAATTCCATATTTATTTTCTAATATCTCTCTAAAAATTCTAAATGCAATTGCTGGTTCTGTTGTAGTTCCTGATTTTGATATAACATTTACGGAAAAGTCTTTTTTTCCTATATATTCAATTAAATCATTTATATAATTTGGACTTAGATTATTACCTACATATACTATCTCTGGTGTTTTTCTTTGATTATTTGGTAGCATGTTATAAAAAGAATTAGTTAGTGATTCTATAACTGCTCTTGCTCCTAAGTATGACCCTCCTATTCCTATTACTATTAGTACTTCTGATTCCTCTTGTATTTTTTTTGCTGCTTTCTTTATTCTTGAAAATTCTTTTTTGTCATATTTAGTTGGTAATTCTAGCCATCCAACAAAATCTCTTTCGTCATTTGCTCTATTATGTAATACATTATGTATAAATTCTACTTTTTCCTTATATTCGTATATATACTCTTTATCTATTCCTGTATTTATTAAATTTAATTTGATATCTCCCATTTTTCACACATTCCTTTCTTTAGGCACAAATTTAGTTGGAAATATTTTATTTTTCCACCATTATACCTTTTTTCTCTTTTGATGTTTATATTATATAAAATATTATTTAAATATTCAATATTATTATATATTTATTTTAATGATTTTTTCCTTGTATTATAATTTATAGTCATACAATAATTGACATTGTGAACTGAGAATTCTAGCAATTTTAATATATTTTAAATAGCGCGAGAAGGTTTATAATTCTATTTTTTTAGAACGACTCCGGGGTAACCGTTCAAAAATTCTTAGAAAAGTTTTTTAAACTTTTCTTTAGAATTTTTAGAATGGGGCAGTGACAAAAAAATATAATTATAAACCTTTGGGAGCGAGTAGATTATATAAATTATTGCTAGAATTCTCAGTTCAAAATGCCACAATGTCAATTATTGTATAACTTCATTCATTACTTTTGCTAAATACTTCATACTATTTAAGCATTGTTCAAGTGTATTTCCTGTAGCCCCAACTTCAATTATACTTGCAAACTTACCAGTATGTTGATTATATCTAGATGTAGTAAGCATAATCGGCTTAAATAAACCTGGATACATTTCTTCTGCTTTTTCTTGTATTTTTATTGCAAATTTCAAGTTTTGGTTCCAATTTGGGTGCCATAGTCCACCTGCATTTGTGCCAATTACAAACATAATTTGAGCTGCCTCATCTGTATCTCCAATTTTAACAGTTGGTGCATAGTCACTTCTTGATCCAACTGCATCTCTATGAACATCTATTATAATATCACTTTGGGTTGTTTTTAAAATGTTTTCTACAGTTTCTAATGAACGTGTATATGAACCATTATAAGATGGATAATCATGATAATCTGAACTATGTATTACATTGTATTTATATTCTTTTAGTTGATTTTCTAATTCTGTTCCAACTCTAACAACTGTAAAATTTAAATCTGTTGTTCTAAAGCTACCTGTTGGATTATATGGGAATTTTTCGCTTGATGTATAACTTTCACAGCTATGTGTATGAAATAATACTATGTTTTTATTTTCTACTGTTATATCTGGTGTTAGCATCTCTTGTGTTAATTGATATTCTGTTTGATTTTTTATTTTAACTTTTCCATATTGTACATTAAAATTTTCTTGTATTGGATTATTAGTTATTACTTGTGTAGCTAGTTCTGTTTTGGCTAATTCAACTTCATTTTCTTTTTCAACATTTTCTGTTTCTCCTGTCGCTACTTCTATATTGTTTTCTTGTTTTGCTTGCTTTTCTTCTATTTTTTCCATGCCTCCTATTGTACTAATTTGTGTTTTTAACATTCCTTGTAATATTTCATCCTTTGATAACTCTTTTTCTTTATTTTCTTGCTCACTATTTTCTTCATTTGTTTTTGATATTATTGGCATTGTTGTATCTAAACATTGTAACATATTACTTTGTGATAGTATTCTTATTCCACTTTCAACTTCAATTGAAACTGGTTTATCTTTTGATTTTTTATAAAAATTTTTCCCTATATATATAATTCCTAATATAAATATAATCCCTATAAAAAATTTTGCAATATCTTTTAT
>CARBKU010000227.1 GCA_948946035.1 uncultured Clostridia bacterium | reverse complement strand
CAGAAAAGCAATCAAAATTAATAAATATAGATGTATCTGTAAAGCAGACAACAGATGATAGCTATAAATGTTTATTAACATTTACATCAGGTGATGAAGAAAATAAAATAAAAAGTATAACATATCCAGAAGAAGAAGGAAAGGAATCATATACAATGCAAGTAGAAGATGAAGGTGGAAGACAAATAGTAGCATTAGATTATGAGGTTAAAAAGGGAGATGAAGATAAAACATTTCAAATAACAACTACAAAAGGAGATGTAGTAAAAGAAAGAACTGGATATAAAATATATTATCATGGTAACAATGATGAAACAGTAACTGCGACTCAATCAAGATTAAAAGGATTTAATACAACATTTGATGATGCAGATTGTATTAAAGAAGGATATAAGTTATATGGATGGTCAAAATTAAATAATGTGCTAGTATCAGAATATGATTTAGAATATATATATGAAGAAAATGATAGTGACATAGATTTATATTCAGTATGGAGAAAGAAAAACAATGATATTGTTTTAGGAGATAGCTTATTAAAAGCAGTAAATACAATAAATGAAACTATTGAAACAAATATAAAAATTAATGAAGTAGAGTATTCTGTAGATTTTATGACTATAAATGGAGATGTTGTTTTAGATGGAGAAACTTTAATAGATGCAGCAGTATTACGAGAAAATGTATATGAATTTGGAAACAGAAGGACAGATGTAGCAAGAGAAACAACAGATGCACCAAATATGGTAGCAGTAAAAATAAATGGAGATTTAACAATAAATGAGGGAATAGAATTAACATCTTGTAAAAGTCATGAAGGTTATGGTGGAACAAAAGGATTAGTAATATATTGCACAGGAAAGATAACAAACAATGGAACAATGGATATGACAGGAAAAGGAGCAAAAGCAGTAGGACAAGATGTATTCTTATGGAAAAACCAAGGTGGAACTTATGAATATGTTCCAGCAGAAGGAGCTATAGGAGGAGCTTCTGTATATCGTGGTAGTAATGGAACTACTGGAGGAAATAAGGGATATGATGGAACTTTAAGGCAAACTGGTGGTGGAGGTTCTGGTGCAGCACGTCACCATATAGATAAATCAACATCTTCAGGAGCAGGAGCTAAAGGAAGTTCTTATTCAGGTGGAACTGGAGGTGGATCAAGTGACGTAAGAAGGGAATATAGAAGTGATGCTGGTGCTGGAGCAGATAATGGAGGCATTGGTGGGTATGGTATTGCAACTTATAGTAGTGGACATGGAGCCACTGGAGGAACAGGAAATCCAGGAGGAGTAGTATATAGATATAGTGGTGCAAGTGGTTCAAATGGATCAAATGGAACAGGTGGATTACTAATAATTTATGGAAATGAAATAGATAATAAAGGAACAATATGTTCAGAAGGTGTAAGAGCAAATAGTAATTGGGCTTCATCAGGAGGGTCATCAGGAGGAGGATCAGTTAATATCTTTTATAATACTAAATGGTTGAACGAAGGAAATGTTAATGCAAATGGTGGACTTGGCTCAGAATCTGGTTATGGAGGTCCAGGAGGTAATGGAACAGTAACAATAGGAAATATTAGTACAGGTACATTTATAAAGGATGAATAAAATAAAAATAAATAGGAAAATTTAAATTTCCTATTTATTTTTTTGAATACAAAAAGTTTATAGCGGCAAAATAATAAAAAATGTTGTACCTTTTCCAATGTCTGATTCAAATTTTATATCTCCTCCAAAATGTGCTTTTATAGTAGAGTAGGACATATATAATCCAAGTCCTGTTCCATTTTTGCCTTTTGTTGTAATCATCTCGTTAAATAATTTTTCTTGAACATTTTTAGTTAATCCACAACCATAATCTTTAATAGATATAATTAAATTACTATTTTTCTTTTCTACTAATAAATCAATAGTTTGGTCTGTTTTTCCATTATAAGATTGAATTGAATTTGAAATCATATTATTAATAACTTGTACTAAACTATTAATATCTCCAGTTAAACGTGTATCTTCAGGAACTTTTAAAGAAACATTTAAATTAATTAAAGCATTTTTTAGTTCATGTTTCATTAAAATATCTACTCTTTTTATTAATTCTTCAATATCAAAAGAAACATTTTCTGTCTCTGAAAGTGTGACAGCTTGACCTTTAACTGCTGTAATAATATCAGACATATAACTAGTATATTCTCTTACTTTTACTATCCAAGAATTCATATCTTTGGCTATATCATGATGGTCTTGTGAATTAACTTCTGGATCATCGATTGAAGAATCATATTCTTTAATTAAATCACTAAGACCTTCTGCTGCTCCAGATATAGACATTATAGGTGTTTTTAAGTTATGGGCAATTCCTCCAATTAGTTGTCCAAGAGATGCCAGACGTTCTTTTTCCATAAGCATTGTTTGATTGGATTGTAATTCGTCAATATTTTCTTTTGTAAAACTTTGGGTTAAATTAAAAGCAAGAGAAAGGTCAGCAAGTTCATCTTCAGAAGTAATAAGTAGATTATTAGTTAAGTTAATATCATTTTCATTAGATGAAGCAATCTGAGTTAGTTTTTTAGATACAGTTTTTAACTCTTTTGATAAAGAATAAGATACATAAAGTAGTATTAAAAATATAATACAATATAATACAATATCACAAATTAATATAAATTTTAAAAAGGTTGGTTGGCTAGTATCAAAAATTATTCCTGCATAACAATAATCACCATTAGTTAAATTACATTTTAGTGCAATACCTTCAGAGTCTAAACAAAAGTAGTCATAGGTATGTCCATTTTGAGATTCGGATTTTTCTAATGTGTATTTTATAAAAAATGGCTGTAACTCAGTATTATCAGAGATTGTATAATCTCCATTGCTATCTATAATAAAATATTTATGTGATGAATTTAATAATGTAACATCTTTTAGTTTATTTTCAATATTATCTTTAGACGAAAAGGTTTCATTAAAAGAGTCAGATATTAATGTAAGATATGATGAATAATATAATTCTCCAGTTTCTTTGGATACTTGTACATATCCTACTAATGAAGTAAGAATTA
>CARBKU010000226.1 GCA_948946035.1 uncultured Clostridia bacterium | reverse complement strand
TTCTTTCCAGAATTGTTAAATGCTAAAGACATAAATAACACTATGAAAGATATATACAAAAACTGGGATAGCAAATTATATTTTTCTTATTTAAAAGAATTTAATTTAGAAGAATGCAAACCAATAAAATCAATGTCAAAAGGAATGAGAAAGAAATTAGAAATTGTCACAGCCATTTCTCATAAACCAAAACTACTAATATTAGATGAACCAACAAGTGGATTAGATCCAGTTGTTCGAGCTGAAGTATTAGATATATTCCAAAAATTCATAGAAGATGAAGAACATTCTATATTATTATCAACACATATAACAAGTGATTTAGAGCATATAGCAGATGAGATTATATTTATTGATAAAGGAAAAAAAGTGTTACAAAAGTCAAGAGATGAAATAATTGATAACTATGGAATTTTAAAATGTGATATTGATTATTTTTCAAATATTGATAAAAAAGATATTATCGCATATAAGAAAACAAAATATGCTTATGAGATATTAGTTAATGATAAAGAACAAGCAAGTAAAAAATATCATAGTTGTGTAATAGATAAAATTACACTAGAAGATTTGATGGTATTAGTAATTAAGGGGGAAAAGGTATGTTAGGATTAATAAAAAAAGATTTCTTACTTATAAAAGCAAATTTAAAATCAATGGTTATTATATTTATAGTTTATTTAATATTAGCATTTCAAGGCACATTTGATGTTACATTTATAGTTCCACTAATAGGAATAATGTTATTTGTATCGACATTTACTTATGATGACTTTAATAATTGGAACTCTTATGCAGTAACTTTACCCAATGGGAGAAAAAATGTAGTCAGAGCTAAATATATAGCTTCAATAATTTTAACAGTTGTTTTAGGAATAGGAGCTTTGGCTATAGGAATAGGAATCAGCTATACCAAAACAAATAGTATAAATTTAGATGAGATTATATCATCCTTAATGGGAACAATGCTATCAAGTGTTATTATAATTTCTTTACTTTATCCAATAATGTTCAAATTTGGAGCAACAAATGGAAGAATAATATTATTTGTAGTAGTATTTGCAATAGCAGGAGTAGGAGCTGTAGTTTCCCAACTTGTAGATATGACACCTATTATAAATATGATAAATAGATTAGATAGTTATTCACTTATAGCAATTCCAATAATTTCTGTAATATTAATATGTATTTCATATCTAGTATCAAACAAAATATATCAAAATAAAGAATTTTAAGAATATAACCTACGAAAGTAGTTTATATATAGTAACTATAAACAAAACACTTTTTGAATGAGGAATCATTATGAATAGGAAGTTATCTTACGATGAAAAACATTAGAGGAAATGACAACAAATGAACTCAAAGCACAATGCAGGCTTAACAGAAACAGAGTGAAAAGAAGAATTGTATTTTTTATAGTAATTACTGTTCTTACATTTTTTTCAGTTCCTTTTGTTGTACCTATTCCTGGTGCTATTGGAGCAGTAACAACATTTTGGCTATTGTAGAATAACAAGGATATACAGTTGGAGCTAGGCAGAAGAAGATAACGGAAAATTCAGAGAGAAATATAGCACTTGAGTTCAAGTGCTATATTTCATATCTTACAAAAATGTAAGATTCATGTAAGGTAAATTAATACCAAAATATGAAATATAAATATATAATATAAAAAAATAAATGGAGTAATTGAAAATGGAGAAAAAGAATCTAATAAAAGAATTAATTATCGTATTTTGGCTATTTATAATAGGAAGTATATTAGGATATATATTTGAAATGATAGTAGTTCTATTTCAAAAAGGATATTTTGAATCAAGACAAGGTTTAATATATGGACCTTTTACACCTGTTTATGGAATAGGAGCAATTATATATTATCTAATATTAAATAATATTAAGAAAGATAATAAAATAAAAATATTTTTTATTACAGCAATACTAGGTGGAATAACAGAATACATCTGCTCTTTAGTACAAGAAAAAGTATTTAGAACAATATCATGGGATTATTCATATCTTATATTTGATATAAATGGTAGGACAAGTTTATTACATTGTAGTTATTGGGGAATTGCAGGAATTTTATATGTTACATATATAGATCCATTTTTAGAAAAGTTGAAGTGTAAAATAGATAAAAAAAGTTTAAAAAAAGTTTCAATAATATTTGCAGTATTTATGCTTTTTGACATGTCAATTTCTTGTATAGCAGCGAATAGACAAACGGAAAGAAGAAATAATATTTCTCCAGAAAGTAAATTAGACTTATTTTTAGATAAATATTACCCAGATGAATATATGGACAAAATATTTGCAAATAAACGAGAGATTTGTAAATAATTTATGAGTGTTTTAAAAGTAGAGCAAAAGTGGTATAATCACAAAGGGAGAATATAAATATGTTTAAAATTATTATTATAGAAGATGATAAAGAAATACGAGAAGAATTAAAAATATTATTACAAAATAGTGGTTATGAAGTAGAGGCAATTTCAGAATTTGAAAATTTAGAAAATAAAATAATAGAAGAACAAGCTCATTTAGTATTATTAGACATTAACTTACCAGGTAAGAGTGGATTTGAAATATGTAGTAAAATAAGAGCAAAATCTAAAATTCCTATTGTATTTGTAACAAGTAGAAATAGCTCAATGGATGAATTAAATGGCATTATGCTAGGTGGAGATGATTATATAGAAAAACCATATAATGTACCAATTTTACTTGCAAGAATACAAAATTTATTAAATAGAACATATTCTAAAAGTGAAAAAGAAAGCAAAATACAATATAAAGGAATTAGTTTAGATATTTTAAAGTCAACAATAATTTATAAAGAAAAAATAATAGAATTAACAAAAACAGAACTAAAGACATTACATTATTTATTTAAAAATAAGGATAAAATAATACCAAGAGCAGACATTATAGATTTTCTATGGGATAATGGAGTATATGCAGATGATAATAGTTTAAGTGTTATTATTACAAGATTAAGAGAAAAACTAAAAGAAATAGGAATAGAAAATTTAATTGAAACAAAGAGAGGACAAGGATATAAGATATGAAA
>CARBKU010000225.1 GCA_948946035.1 uncultured Clostridia bacterium | reverse complement strand
TTTTTTATGCTCTAGCAAATACTTTAATCTTAACTTTCCATATTTACCAAGTTCATTAGCTTTTATACTAACTGAATCAATTAAATTAGGGTAGTAATAATCGCCTTTTCTTATATATTCAATTCCAGTTTTCTCATCAATAAATCTTTCTTTTAATTCTAAATTTTCCATATTTAAAATCTCCTTTATTAAATTTTTAACATTTATTTGCATATAAAAAATCTAAATTTTCATAGTGCCTTTGTTCATAGTTTTGAAATGAATTTTTACTATTTCTTATATTATTATTTATATATTTATTATTATAGTTATTATGGAGTGTTGGTTTTGAACATTTAGGACATCCTGTTTCATTCACTCCTGAATGTTGTTTTTGTGCATCCATAAAATTTATTACTTTTTCATTTTCAATTGTTCCAATTGTTTTACCAATATAAATAATATTAGGCAAATTTTTTCCTTGCTTTTTCTCTTGAATTAAGTTACATTCTTTAAGTAAATTGATAGCATTGTCAAGAGCTGAACGTTTGAGATGAAGTTTTTCCTCAATTTCATCTCTTTTAAAAATCACATACATATTTCCTTTATCATCATAGAATTGTACTTTTGAATTTTTATCAATTTGCTTAAAAGATAACTCTAGCCTATCAGCTAAAATAGAAAACAATAATATTGCATTTGGTGTAAGTTGTTTATATTCTTCTCTTTCTAGCAATTCTCTGGGGATTTGAATAAAACTATTAAACTTTAAAATATCTGATTTTTTAAATGGTGTGAACTCATACATCTTTGACCTCCCTCTATTAAATTTTTTTGGTTTTTTCTAGAATTTTTCTAGAAAATAATCTTTAAATGCTTGATATGACAAAGTTTTGTTCTTCGTAAAATTTTCTATAACAATTTACTTTGAACTTTTTTCCGTTCTACAACATTTTTCTAGAACAAAATTTAAGGATTAAGAGGGAATTTAGAAGACTGAAAAAAGTAAAAACACATTATTCCAATCTCTTGAAATAATGTGTTTTTAGCACTCTTGATATAATTTTCGTCCTTTTGTAGTTTCCTACAAAATTATGATTTTTTGGTCGAGGTGAGGTGCTTACACCAAATGCTATTTTTCCTTATATATCAATATTTTCAAAGAACTATTTTAAATTGTTGAAGTTTTTTGTTGAAGATTTCATGTTTTTTATACTATTAAATTTCAACAAATTCTATCTAGTTTTCTTTTAATCACTTTTATCTTCTGTAGAAAAGTCAACTCCAAAAATTTCTTTACCTATTAAATAATCTTCAACATTTTTATTTTCAGAGCTTTCAAACTCACTATCTACATCAACATAGTATTGCATAGTTATTGTAATATCTGAATGACCTAAAATCTTTTTTAGGACTGCTGGTGCTATTTTAGCTTCAGCACATCTTGTCGCAAATGTTCCTCTTAGCATATGAGTATGAACATCAGTCTTTTGGACTAATTGCCCTTTGTTGTTTTCTTCTTCATATATACCAATTCCAAGTTTCATTGCAATTCTTTTTAAGTTACTATTTATAGAATTTTCTATATGCATTGTCTTATCTTCTTTACAAAATAGTAAATGAGTTTTATTTGTTATTTTATGCTCTAATGCTGATTCAATTATCTGCTTACTTATATTTGTCATGGTTAATGTTCTTTCTCCATTTTCAGTTTTAGCAGTTTCTCCAATTATTGCTTTACCACTAATATTTTTAGTTTGAGTTTTTCTTATATAGATTTTTCCATTTACTAAATCAATATCTTTTTCATAATCTAAAACTAATGCTTCGCCAATTCTCATTCCTGTAGTTAATAATAGCAAAAACAAATATTTATTAGGGCATTTTTCATAGTTTATAGAATTTAGATAATCTACTAATTTCTTTTGTTCTTCTATAGTTAGAGATTTTCTATGATGGCTTTTATATTCGCTTTTTGGTTTTTCAACCCTTTTCCAACCAGTCATAAAATTGTCTGTTATTATACTTTCATAAGTTGCTTGTCCAAACGCCATACATATTAGTTCATAGGTTTGCTTTATCGTACTTTTAGAATATGATTTTAAATTTTCTAAATATTTGATTACATCTTCTCTTTTTACCTTTGTTATAGGTATATTAGTAAATTTTTCTTTTTGCAGTTTCTTTAATGTATCAGTTTTTCTTTTAAAAGTAGCTTGTTTTATTTTGCCTAACTTGAAATCCTCTTTTAATACACTTTCTACTAAATCAACTATCGTTTTATTGCTTTTGGTAATAATTTTAATTCCTCCATTTTGATCCAATTTTAATTTTTCAGTTAAAGCCTTATTAAAAGCTTCCGTTTCATCTTTTCCAACAAAAGTTTTTGTCATTGTTTTTCCTGTAGTTGTATCTCTGCCTATTGTTAATACTGCTTTAGGTGTTATGATAAAATAAAAATACTCGCATTCTACATTGTTGTTAAATACTTTACCATTTTCAAACTTACTAATATTTCTATATTTGCAAGTGTTTTTTAACTTACAGCTATTACAGATTTCTTTACTAGATAATTTTGTGTTTTTATCTTTAATTCTCTTTAATAAATAAGTTCCTGATGTTATTCCTTTAATTTTCAATGTACTTCCGTCCTTTCTTAAAATTTTAGGAAATACCTTGCTTTTTTAAGTTTTTTAATGTTATAATACATACAGAAACATTTATGCAAGGTAATCCTTGTGATTTGAGATTTAAAATGTTTTTTGAAGGTTTAAATGGGCTTATTTAAATCTTCTTTTTTGTTTAATCATGTGTAATTTCATTATTTTGAAAATATTCTTTAAAAGATTGTTCCATTACAAGCCAAGACTTACCGATTTTTTTTGCTGGAAAATCTTTTTTATGAAATAATTCTAAACATGTCTTATTTCCAATTTTTAATGCTTGTCTAATGTCTTTCGTCTCTAAAAATATTGTACCATTTAATGTTCTCATACAAATTTCCCTCCTTTCGTCTTATTTTGATTATTCCTCTTGACTGAATATAGAAAAAGTTCTATAATATTAAGTGAGAAATATATAAATGTTTTTCAAGTTCATTT
>CARBKU010000224.1:2584-3108 GCA_948946035.1 uncultured Clostridia bacterium | reverse complement strand
AAAATAAAAGACGAAAAAAATATTTTAAGAAAATATTTTAAAAATAAATGTAGGAAAATGTAAAAAAAGAACGAATATTGGTAAAAATTGCGATGAAAAAAACTTGAAAACCTTTAAAAATGAGTGTATTATAAAAAAGCGTGATACAAAAGAGGAGGGATTTAATTGAAAACGTTTTATGGTAGTACATTTATTAATAAAGAAAAATTAGAAGAAGGAAATATAAAATATCCAATAAAACTAGAATATTATAAAATTATTAATGGAGATGAATTAAATAAAAATAACGCAACAAAATTTGGAATTAATATAATTAAAACAGAATATGTAGAAAATGAGCCAAGAGTTGAAGAAAAAGAAATCAAATATTTATCTAATGATGAGCAAAAAGTTAATGAAGTTTTAAGCATATTAAAAAGAAATGAAGTTACTCCAGTAATAGTAGAAGATGTAATTGTAGACTTTTCAAAACAAATTTTATTTTTATAATTGCGTAAAAAACTTGCAAAATACCAATATTTATT
>CARBKU010000224.1:0-2574 GCA_948946035.1 uncultured Clostridia bacterium | reverse complement strand
AAATACTATATATAAAACATAATGATTAAAAAATAATCATTAAGGAGGAACACATGGCTGATAAGTTAATTATAGTAGAGTCACCAGCAAAAGCCAATACAATAAAGAAATTTTTAGGAGGTAGTACAAAAGTAGTCGCCTCTATGGGACATATTAGAGATTTGCCAAAATCAAAATTAGGGATAGATGTAGAACGAGATTTTGAACCAGAATATATAAATATTAGAGGAAAGGGAGATTTAATAAAAACATTAAAAAAAGATGCAAAAAGTGCAAAAAAAGTGTACATTGCAACTGACCCTGACCGTGAAGGTGAAGCTATTGCGTGGCATTTGGCTACTATTTTAAAAGAAGAAGAAAAAAAGATAACAAGAGTAACATTTAATGAAATCACAAAAGGAGCTGTACAGAAGGCAATAAAAGAACCAAGAGATATAGATATCAATTTAGTTGATGCACAGCAAGCAAGAAGAGTATTAGACAGAATTGTTGGGTACAAGATAAGTCCAGTATTATGGAAAAAAGTTAGAAGAGGTTTATCTGCTGGACGTGTACAATCAGTGGCAGTAAAATTAATAGTAGAAAGAGAAGAAGAAATAGAAAAATTCATACCAGAAGAGTATTGGAACATATATGCTAATCTTGAAGAAGAGAACTCTAAAAAGCAGTTTGAAGCAAAGTTTTATGGAAAAAATGGAAAAAAGTTAGAAATTCATTCACAAGAAGAAGTAGACGAAATATTAAAAATAATAAAAAAATCAAAATACATTGTAGATGAAATTAAGAAAAGTGAAAAAAAGAGAAACCCTGCACCACCATTTACAACAAGTACAATGCAACAAGAAGCTTCAAGAAAATTAGGATTTACACTAAAGAAAACAATGTCAGTTGCACAAGGTCTATATGAAGGTGTTAACATACCAGAAAAGGGAACAGTAGGACTAATAACATATATGAGAACAGATTCAACAAGAATATCAGAAGAAGCTAGAAATGCAGCAAAAGTACACATTACGACAACATATGGTGAAAATTATTATGAAAATAGATATTATAAAGCTAAAAAAGACTCACAAGATGCTCATGAAGCAATTAGACCAACATATATAGATTTAGAACCTGATTCTATAAAAGAATCACTAACAAAAGATCAATATAAACTATATAAATTAATTTACAATAGATTTATGGCAAGTCAAATGTCAGCAGCAATTTATGACACTATGTCAGTAACAATAAATGCTAATGAATATAATTTTAAGGCAAATGGTCAAACAATTAAATTTAAAGGATTCATGATTTTATATGTAGAAGGAACAGATAATCAAGAAGAAACTGAACAAGAAGGAATATTACCAGAATTAAAAGAAAAGCAAGAATTAAAACTAAATAAAATAGATCCAAAGCAAAGCTTTACTGAGCCACCACCTAGGTATACAGAAGCTAGTTTAGTAAAAGTTTTAGAAGAAAAGGGGATAGGAAGACCAAGTACATATTCTCCAACTATTACAACAATTTTAGAAAGAAGATATATAGAAAAAGAACAAAAGCAACTTATACCAACTGAATTAGGCAAAATTGTAAATAAATTATTAATAGAAAATTTTACAGATGTAATTAATGTAGAGTTTACAGCAAAAATAGAAGATGAATTTGACGAAATTGCTGAAGGAAACGAAAATTGGAAAAAAATGATAAGAGAGTTTTATGGACCATTCCAAAAGGAAGTAGAAAAAGTAGAAAAAGAACTAGAGCATGTTGAACTAGTAGATGAAGTGTCAGATGTACCATGTGAAAAATGTGGTAGAATGATGGTTTATAAATATGGAAGATATGGAAAGTTTTTAGCATGTCCAGGTTATCCAGAATGTAAAAATGCTAAACCTATAGTAGAAACAATAGAAGAACCTTGTCCTAAATGTGGAGGAGTAGTCCAGGTTAGAAAAAGTAAAAAAAGAAGAAAATACTATATTTGTGAAAATAATCCAAAATCATGTGACTATATTTCTTGGAATAAGCCTAAAAAAGGAGAAGTTATTAGCGAAGAAGCAAAAATTGATTTAAATGAAGAAGAAAAAGTAACTAAGAAAAAGAAAACTACTACAAGAAAAAAAGCTAGTAACAAAAAGTAAAAAATAAAATCCGTTATAAAACTTGACAATATAACGGATTTTTGGTATCATTTTAAATGATTAAGCATATAATTTAATATAACAAAAAAGAAGAGAGTTTAGCTAATATAGAAATTAGATATTAATGCTTAGGTATAAAACAATTTGAAGTTTTATACAACTATATGCAGGTATAGTTTAGTGGTAAAACGAGACCTTGCCAAGGTTTAGTCACGAGTCCGATTCTCGTTACCTGCTCCAAAATTTCATATAGGCTGTAATATTTGGCGAGTTAGCCAAGCGGTAAGGCACGAGTCTGCAAAACTCTGATGGTGGGTTCGACTCCCACACTCGCCTCCAAAGAAAAAACGAGAAAATGTTGAAATGCCAACGTTTTCTCATTTTTTATTGTATAGGAAAAATCGAAGATTTTGACTATACAATAAAAAAATTAAAGACATAA
>CARBKU010000223.1 GCA_948946035.1 uncultured Clostridia bacterium | reverse complement strand
AAGTATTAGAAATAGTAGTTGATATATTTTTTAGTGTATCTATTTTTAATGGTTTAATAAATTCTTCAAAATTAGTACATTCTAATATGTTTAGCTTTGTGATAGGAGGGTAGGTATATTTTATATGAGGTAAAATAGTTCGAGAACTATTTTCAGAATTTATATGTCTAATGCTATCAATAATTATGTTTTGCTCGTCAAGTAATATGATGTTACAATGTTTTCCCATTAATTCAATTATTAATTTTTTAGTTATAATGTCATCTACATCATCAAAACCTTCTAGTTCTATAGTAACAAGCCTTTCTAAGTTGTTAGTTATAATATTTTTAATGTGAAGACCAAGAAGGTGCTTTCTTAATACCATACAAAAATTAGGGGCTACTTTAGGATTTTTTTTAGAATGTGTTGTTAGGTTTAGTCTATAATTTGTGGGGTCAATGCTAATATTTAGTGCATAATTTTTTTTATCATAATAAAAACCTAATATTATATTGTTTTTATTAGGTTGAAATATTTTATCTATTCTTGCTCCAGATAGTTGTTGTAATTCTGAAGCAATTGCTTTTGTTACAATTCCATCAAATGCCATTTTAAATCTCCTCTTTTTTATATTATAGGAAAGTATAGAAATCAATAAATGATTATCTATACTTATATGGTACCAAAGTTCTCCCTGTGGGAGGAGTTTCCGTACAAGATAAATATTGAGTTTATTAGAATTTCTAAGCAATTACTATTGCATAGAAATTCTTAAAACTCTTTTTTACCTTATAATATCATATTTATATGAAATTGCCAAGTGTGCTATTGTGTTTAAAAAACTAGTATAGTATAATGAACACATAAAAAATTATATTCATATTAAAAAGGGGAATATATGAAGTATAAAATAAATGAACTTACAAAAGAAGAAAAAATAGGACAAATGCTTATGGTTGGTATGGATACCAACTACATTACAGAAAGAATAAAAAAATTAATACAAAATTATAAAATAGGTGGAATCATATTATACAGAAAAAATTTTGGAACATATGATGATTTAATTAAACTTATAAATGAATTAAAAAATCTAAACAAAGACAACAAAATTCCTCTAACAATTGCAATTGACCAAGAAGGAGGAAGAGTAAACAGATTACCGCCAGAATTTCATAAAATACCTTCTGCAAGTTTAGTAGAAAATAGTGGAGGAAGTAAATTAGTAGAAAACACATCTAGTTTAATATCCGAAATTCTTAAAAATAGTGGAATAAATATGAATTTTGCTCCAGTATTAGATATTAAAAATTATAGTGATAAACATGCAATAGGAGATAGAGCATATTCTAAGGATACAGATATTGTAAGCAAAGATGGAATAATTTTTATGAAACAGTTACAAGAAAAAGAAATAATACCTGTAATAAAACATTTTCCAGGACATGGTTCTACAAAGCAAGATTCACATTATACCTTACCAATTATTAAAAAAAGTTATGAAGAACTAGAAAAAGAAGATATAATACCATTTATAAGAGCAATAAAAAATGGTGCAGATGCAATACTTGTAGGACATTTAGTAATACCTAAAATTACAAAGACACATCCTGCTTCACTTTCAAAAAATTTTATAAGGCAATATATTAGAAAAAAATACAAATATAATAAATTACTTATAACAGATGACTTAAAAATGAAATCCATAAAATTATTTTATGGAGAAGTAAGAGCAGTAAAAAAAGCTTTTGAGGCTGGAAATGATATAATAGTTTTTAGATACGACAAAAACAAAGAAGAAAAAGCTATTCAAAGTTTATTAAATTTATATGAAAAAAATGTAGGAAGAGTAAACAGAAGTGTAATACGAATACTAAAACAAAAAGAAAAGTATAAGTTTAATGATAATAAAATAAATTCAGTAATAGATATAAAGCAAATAAACAACCAAATTGACGAAATACGACAAAAGTGCAATATATAAATAAAGTAAAAAAGGGGAGAGATATGAAGATTTATAAAAAGATTCTTATAGTAATATTTTTTATTACTACAATAATAATTTTAGGGACAAATAAAACTAATGCTTCATCAAATAAATTATATTTAAACAATTTAGAATTTTATACAAAAATTAATAGTGATAGTAGTATGGATGTTACAGAAACATGGAACATTAGCATAGAAGATACTAATACATTATATAAAACTTTTAAAACAGATAAGATAAAGTACACAGATATATCAAATGTTAGAGTAAAAGATATTACAAGTGGACAAGACTTAATTAAAAACAATAAGTGGTTAAATCATCAAAAAAAAGGATATTATTATGGTGGCTATGATTCTAAAGGCAATTTTGAAATTTCTTGGGGAGTAGGATTAGAAGGAACACAGGCTACAAGAAAATATGAAATAACATATACAGTAAATGATGCTATAGCAAAATATGCAGATTATGCAGAATTATACTGGAAATTTGTAGGTGAAGATTTCGGAATTGATTGTAGAAAAATAGAAGGAACTATTTTATTACCTACTTTAGCAGATTCAAAAGAACAAATAAAAGTATGGGGACATACAGAAGATTTAAATGGAGAAATATATGCAGTTAGTAATAATAAAATAAGCTTTATTGTTAATAACTATAGAAGTGGTAGATATGTAGAAATAAGAACATTATTTCCAATAGATATGATATATTATTCTAAAAGACAAGATAACAAAAACATTTTATCAGAAGTAGTAAAAGAGGAAACAGTTTGGGCAGAAGAAGCAAATGCAAAAAGAAATAGACAAGAAGAAAAAAAAGTAATTCTAAAAATAATATCAATAACACTTTGTATTTTAATATCAATTATACTAATAATACAGGTAAGTAAAAAAAGCAAAAAATTGAAAAAAATGAAAAAGATATATCCAACACAAGAATTAAAGTATTTTAGAGAAATTCCAAGAGAAAAAGAAATAACACCAGTTCAAGCAATATGTATATATAATAAAGTTGCTGGAATATCATCATTAGAAATAGGGAGAATATTTTCAGCTACACTTTTAGATTTAAGTTTGAAAAAAATAATAGAATTTAATGTTGAAAACCTTAATACCAAGAAGATCGGAAGAGCACA
>CARBKU010000222.1 GCA_948946035.1 uncultured Clostridia bacterium | reverse complement strand
AGTTTTTTACATAAATTTATTAAAAATGCTTATATATAAACATTTCTCTTTAATGAATTATTCAAAACCATTATCTAGTAACCACATATTTTTTAAATTTCTATAATTCACTTGAATTTGTTTTTTATTTAGTATAATATATAAACACAAAGAAAAGAGAATACAAAGGAGGAAAATATATGCCAAGGAAACCCCAAAAAATAGAAGAATTAAAAAACAAAGAAACAGATTCCATAAAAAAAACTACTGTAAAAAAAGTATCTGCTAAAAACGCACAAACTTCAACAAAAATCGAAACTAGAAAAAATGTAGCAAAAAAATCAAATAATACAAAAATATCAAAAGAAAAAAAATCATCTATAACAAAAAAAATAACTAGTAATAAAAAAACCAAAGTCTCACAAAAAGAACTCACTAAAACAATAACTAAACTAGACTATTACGATTTACCTCACAGCTACAATCAAACCGTCATAAAAATTTTAGCCCAAACTCCAACCACTTTATTCATTTATTGGGACATCTCAGATGAAGACAGAAAAAAATATGAAGAACAATATGGTAAAAACTTTTTTAATGAAACAAAACCTATATTAATCATACACAATAATACATTACACTACAAATTTGAAGTTGAAATAAACGATTTTGCAAATAGTTGGTATTTACATGTAGCAGACAGCAAATGTGATTACAAAATTGAACTTGGTCGAAAACCTATTGTAAAAAGCGAAAAAATAAATACAGATTACATCTATATAACTACCTCTAATCAAATAGAATCACCAAACAATAGGATATTATTCGATAAAAATCAAAAAATGGTTTACTTTAGAAATGTAAAAACAAATGTTGAAACTTCAAAATCAATAAACACCATTTCATTTATGAGAAATATGGGAAAAATTTATGATATCTATGATTTATATAAAATAATATACAAAAATGAAAATGTAGAAGAAATATACAATTATTCAAACCCATCTTCAGGAAATCCATCATCTCAATTTAAATAAGATTGATTTATATCTGTTGAATTCAAAATAATTTCAACAGATAATTTAAATACAAAAAAGGAGAATTTATATGCAATCAAAAAAAGGATATGTAAGTTTTGTACTTCATGCCCATTTGCCATTTATACATCATCCAGAAAGTGATGACTATTTAGAAGAATCTTGGTTATATGAAGCAATATCAGAAACATATATTCCACTACTTTTAAATTTTCAAAAATTAGTAGAAGAAAAGGTCAAATTCAAAATAACAATGTCAATGACCCCTCCTCTACTTTCCATGTTAGATAACAAATTACTACAAAAAAAATACATTAAATATCTAAAAAAAATGATAGAACTATCTAAAAAAGAAATAGAAAGAACAGCTAATGACGAAAGATTAAATAAACTATCACACTATTATTTCGACAGATACACAAATGACCTACATGTGTTTAAAGATATTTATAACTGTAACATAATAGAAGGTTTTAAATACTTTCAAGACATAGGGGTATTAGAAATAATTACATGTGGAGCAACACATGGATATTTTCCTATTCTATATGTAAACGAAAAAACAGTTAAAGCACAAATAGCTGTTGGAGTTCAAACATATGAAAAATACTTTGGAAAAAAACCTCGTGGAATTTGGCTACCAGAATGTGGATACGTTCCAGAAGTAGACAAATATCTAAAAGAATTTGGAATTGAATATATAATTACAGAAACACATGGAATTTTATATGCTAACCCTACCCCTATCTATGGAACCTTTGCACCTATAGTATCTCCAGAAGGTGTTGTAGCATTTGGTCGTGACATAGAATCATCACGACAAGTTTGGAGTTCCATAAATGGATATCCAGGAGATTATAATTATAGAGAATTTTACCGTGACATTGGCTATGATGCTGACTATGACTATATAAAACCATATATTGCACACAATGGTGTAAGAGTTCACACAGGAATAAAATATTATAGAATAACTGGAGATACAGAATTTAAAGACTATTATAATATTCAATGGGCAAAAGATTCAGTTGAAAAACAAGCTGGTCACTTCTTTGACAGTAGAAATTCGCAAATAGAAAACCTATCACAATATATGGAAACTCCACCTATCATTTTATGTCCATATGATGCAGAATTATATGGTCACTGGTGGTATGAAGGCCCATATTGGCTATATACATTATTTAAAAAAATATACTATGATGATTGCAACTTTGAATTAATTACACCTTCTGAATATATAGACAAAAATCCAAACATGCAAATATCTTCCCCTTGTCGTTCTAGTTGGGGTGCTAATGGCTATAGCGAAGTGTGGCTTAACCAAAGCAATGACTATGTACATAAACATTTACATGTAGCTGGAGATAGAATGTGTGAGCTTGCCTACTTATATCCTAATGCAAAAGGATTAAAGAAAAAAGCATTAAATCAATGTGCTAGAGAACTATTATTAGCACAAAGTAGCGATTGGTTATTTATAATAACAAATGGAACAATGGTCGACTATGCTAAAAAAAGAATAAAAGAACACATTGGAAGATTTACAAAATTATATCATCAAATAAAAGAAGGCAACATTGATGAAGACTTCTTAAAAGACATATCTAAAAAAGATTGCATATTTCCTGAAATTGATTACATGATTTATAAATGAGACAATAGGGACAGTCCTTATTTGTCTCTTTTTTATATTGTAGAAAAGTTCGTTACACATATAATCGTTGACACAAAATCACAGATTTTGACAACGATTTATCTGAGTAAGGAGGATTTTCTGTACAAGATAAATTTCGACAAAAAGCGAGACACAGATTAAGACTGTCCCAACTGTCGCAATTTTTTTAAATTAGCATATTATAGTGTATAAGTTTTCAATATTTAGTAGATACTAGATTTATTAGAAAGGGGATTTTCTATCAATGAAGTCATTATGCATAAAAACAAATAATACTAATACACTAGAATATCTATTAAATGAATTAAACTCTATTGATTTAAACAATATCTGCTATACTACTAAAGAATTTAGACATTATAAAAATATTATTATACATTATGCTGGAAATAATTATAATGATTTTTTTAATAAAATTAGTTCTAT
>CARBKU010000221.1 GCA_948946035.1 uncultured Clostridia bacterium | reverse complement strand
ATACTATACTTCTTACATGTTAACAAGACAAAAAGATCATGAAACTATTACAATAGGAAAAGGAATTGTTTTTAACTTTGAAAGCAGAAAAATTAATTTTAGCTTTCAAGGAACATTGCAAGATAGAATAACAGATATGGAGTTCTTTATAGACTTAATTAAAAATAAAACCGTAACGATAAATGGAGCTACTTTAAATTTACCAGAGTATAAGAAAGATATAAATGAAAAAAACAAACTTATAGAAGATTATAGCAAGAAAGTTAATGACCTGAAAATGTTAAGGGATAAGTTCTTAGAACTCAAGATTGACTTTAAAGAAGATATCGATAAATTAGATAAACAAAGTAGAAATAATTTATTACTATTCAAAAAAATTTTTTGTGATAGCATTGTACCAACAAATATAAATATACAACAAAGTGGAGTACATTTTATAAGAATAGGCAATTGTTATATAGCTGTTCTAGCACAAAAAAATAAAAATGAAGAATTAAAAATATATAATTATTTTGGAGAACTAAAAGATATTATTAGTGTTGTTATCTCTAAAGAAGGAGAAAAACCTTCTGCTGAAAACAGGACAAGTCCATATTTTGTTATGAGTTCTGAAGATATACTTAAATTTTCAAATTTTAACTCAGAAGTGATTTTTAATTCACTTAATGTTATTCAAAATTTTGAAAATCAATCTGATTATATAAATGCCTTTATGCTAGAATTACTGAAAGCGTATGATAAAGATAATAAAAGAAAAGATATATTAGATTTGGCAGATAAAATTAATAATTTGCTAATGCAAAATGAAATAAGCATAACTAACCAATTAAATAAATTTCAAATTATAAAAAGAAAAAGAGATTTTAAGCCAGATGAAAGAAATATCTTGCTAGATTTAAGAAATAATTTAGAAAAAAATGATTATTTTAATAATAATCAATGTGGCATAGCGATTTTATTAGAAAATAAAAATGATTATGAGTTTTATCATAATGCTATGGATAAAGAAACACAAAAAGAATTTGATACTTATCCGATTACTAATCTAATAAATAAAAAGTAAAGGAGCTAAATTCGCTCCTTTTTAGTTTATCTAATTCTATCTTTCTTCTTTTTCTCTTGCATTTCTTCAGCTTGTTTTCGTTCTTCTTCTAGCTTTTGATGAAGTTCAAATCTCTTAATTTTTTCTAATCTTAATTCTATATTATCACAATGCTTTATTTCTTCAGCAAGTGGTGTTATCTTTTTAGAAATTTCTACAATCTGACTTTCAATACTTGCCTTTTCATCTTCTGTTTTTGCTCTTTTATGCTTTTTCCATAAATTTTCTCTCTCACTTTTCAATGGGTTAATTTTTTCATAAGAAGATTTTTGATAATCTAGCAATTCTTGTTCTGTATTGATATTATTTTTACACACAAATCTAACTTGTTTAGAAAATTCATCCATTTTCTTAATTGCACTTATTAATTCTGGTGTCATTTTCGTTATATTAGGTTTTGAAACGATTTCTATATTGATACCTAGTAATTTCTCATAGTGAAAAATTAAATATGAAATTGAGCCTTTAAATTGCAAATGTTTTTGTTTTTCATTATTATATCTTTCATAACTTCTGTTAGCTAATAAATATGGAGCTGGAGAATATGGATATTCGGGCTGTGTTTCTAATATTCTTTTATAAATATTTTCTTTTGAGTAATTATTTCCAAATTGTCTTTCAATTCTAGTATTTCGTTTATATGGCTCTCTTCTTATAGACAATGTTTCGTTTTTGTCTGTAACAATATAATCTAAATCTTGTAATATTTTAATAAATTCGTTATAGTCTTTAGCATTTGCTATTGCATAATCTATACTATCTTTCATAAGTTCCTTATATAAGCTACTTGTAGCATATTTATTGTATTTTTCTTCTTGTTTCAAAACACTTAGTCCATATTCTTCACAAAGTTTATCTGAAGCCTTTCTCATTAGAGCATAGTCTTTCTTTGTATTACAAAACTTCTTACCATCTAAAAATGAAACAGAGTTTAAAACAAAATGGTTGTGTAGGTTGTCTGTGTTTAGATGAGTAGAAACTACTACTTGAAATTTATCTCCCCATAGTCCTTCAGCAAGTTTAATTCCAATTTCATGTGCTTGTTCTGGTGTTACTTCTCCTTTTACAAAAGATTGCACTCCGTGAAAACATTGTATTCCAGTTGTTTTAAAAAATTGTTTTTTACTATTTCTCATTTCTTGCAGAGCAGTATCAGGCATACAATTTATACCTGATACATATAATTTTTCTTCTGTTTTTTCTCCGATTTACTGCATATTCTATTGTAGTATCTAATCTATCTCTTACCTTCCATATTTTTGTTACTGCCATAATCTATTACCACCCACTTACATTCTTTTCCTTTTGTGGTATAAGATAAACTTCTTCTAATGCTAGTATAAAATTTTGTATTTGATTTAATAAAGGATTGATTTTATCTTCTCTCATATATCCTTGATATTTATTATAAGTTCTTGCCATTTGATTTAAGTTTGTCGCCATACCTCGCAGTTGTGAAAGTATCTCATAAAATTTTTCATCTGGTTTTTCTTTTAACTTATAATCTAAAATTATTTTTCTAAAAAATTCTGATTTATTCAAGCCAGATCTTTTAACTTTCTCATTTAGAATTTTGTTTTCATCTTCATTTAAAAACACATTGATTTTTATATTTCTATTTCTCATTTTTTCATCTCGCTTTCTGTTTTTTCTTATTAGGGTTTGGGACTTGTCCCATTCTTCTTGTATTTGTGGCGTGAGTACAAATACGTTGCTTGCATATTCAAGAAATCTAATAAGTACTCACTTTAAAATTCCTATTTTTTTGAAGAAAAAGTATGATTCTTTACCACCTAAAAAGAAAATTTCTCTTTCTTCTATTGATTGCATATCATAATAAATTTGTACCAATTTTGAAAGTGAAAAGCATTCTTCATTTGATAAATTTCTACCTTTAATATCTCCTTCTAGTATCCAAGTTAAGTTTTCATTTTGTTCTAATATTTTGCTATATTCATTTTTTAACTCTGCATATTTTTCATTATTATCTTTTAAATATCTTCTACTATTTTCTAAATATTCTTCAAAC
>CARBKU010000220.1 GCA_948946035.1 uncultured Clostridia bacterium | reverse complement strand
TATAACAAGAAAATTTTTAAAGACACTTTCCGTAATGATTTTATACCAAAAGTAATAAGAGAGTAATAGAATGAAGGAATGTGTATTGACTACAAAAAAATATGTAGTAAAATATATATAGTAATAATATTTAAAAAGGAGAAAAGATTATGCGACTAAAAAAGATGTTGATGATTATTATTAGTGTAGCAATATTTTGTGTAATGCCATTTTTACAAAATGGAGTATATGCGAGTGGAACAGTGTATTTTAGAATTACAGAATTAATGTCAAGTGGTATGGGGTATGGAATAGGAAATCCATATGCTAGTGGTACTACTGCTGTAGGAGCGAAAATATGGAACTTAGTGCAATATCCTAGTGCAACAAGTACAAGTCCAATGCAAACTACTGCTTTTTGTGTAAAAGCGGGAGTAGGATTTTCAGATGCAAGAACAAGCGAAGAATATAATGTTTCATATAATATGAAAACTCAGATGGAAGAAATAAGAAATCAAAATGATGTTTTAAAATCAATAGTAGAAGGTCAAGTTACATATAGTTCTAAAAGTGCAAATAAATATTATGCAATATTATCTATGTTAGATCTTTTTTATGTAAAAGGAGAATCATCACCAGAAGAAAAAGATGCATTATTGCGAGATGCTAAAGTTTATGTAACAGATGATTGGGAAAATGAGTGGGATTTTATTCTAACTGAAGATGATGTTAAAGCTGTAGAGCAAGCTGCATTATGGTATTTAACTAATTATGGAGATTCTCTATATGATAAAACTTCAAAGACAGGATGGTTAAACTATACACTAAATGGAAGAGATTACACTAGTTTAGCAGACTATAATTTAAGTACAAGTGAAGGTGAGCAAAGACAGCTACAAGCAGAGATATTATATAGATATTTAATATCAACTGCTATACAAAATGCAAGTAAATATGATCCTTCAACAGGAGGAAATGTGCCAGCAACTGTTAACACAGAAAATTTAAATTATATATCTAGTGGTGAAAATTATATTGTAGGACCAATAAATATTACTGCAAATGGAAATAGTATACCATATACAATTGACTTTGTAGTAAAAGATGGAGAAACAAATATTACATCATATACATTATTAGATAAAAATAAAGAAACAACATCAAAAACAATCAAAGAATTAGTAGGAAATGATTTTTATATCTCAGTTCCAAAAAGCAGTGTAACAATAGCTAATTTAAGTATAGGAATTAATATTAATTATAGTGATACAGAATTAACATTATATGCATCAGATAAAAATAATTCTGCACAGCCATTAGTAGTGCCAAAAAAAGTTTCAGTTTCAATACCAGTTAAATTAACCATTCCAGAAAGAAAGTTTGACTTATCTTTAAGAAAGTATATAACAAAAGTTAATGGTGTAGCACTTAAAGATGGAGAATCAAGAGTGCCAGTAATTGAGGAAACAACATTGGAAACAGGAACAACAGCAACATACAAACATAGAAAAGATCCTGTACCTGTAAAAAAAGGAAATATAGTTACATATAAAATGACAATATATAATGAAGGTGAAAGAGAAGGAAGAGCGACAAAAGTTATTGATCAATTACCAACAGGATTAAAATTTAAACAGATAATTAGTGGAAACTTTAAATTAGGAACATATAACGAAAGTGATAATACATTGACATTATTAAGAAAAGATGGAAATAATGCTAATTTAAATGCATATAGTAAAGGACATTTAAGTTCTGAAACAATAGAAATTGAATGTGAAGTTATTGAAACCGCAAGTGAATTAAATGATAAAATATTAACAAATGTTGCATGGATAGCAGAGGAAGTTGACAGTGAAGGTGGAGTAGTAATAACAAACCAAGAAGGAGCAGACAGAGATTCAGAACCACATACAAAACCAGATGTAAATAAAGATAATATGTCAAACTATAAAGGCAATGGAAATAAAGATGATTTAAGTGATTCAAATTATTATTATAAAGGTTGGCAAGATGATGATGACTTTGAAAAGTTGATATTACCAAAAAGAGAATTTGATTTAAGTTTAAGAAAATTTATAATAGCAACAAGTGAGGATACAACAATAGAAGATAGAGAATACTTAAAAAACGAAGATGGAACATATAAAAGAGCACCAATAGTAGATACATCAAAATTAAATACATTAGATGAAGACGGAAACAAAATAACAACAGCAATATACAACCATACAAAAGAACCATTAGTAGTAAAAAGAAATGACATAGTAGTATATATGATAAGAGTGTACAATGAAGGCGAAGAGGATGGATATGCAAGTGAAATAAAAGACCACTTACCACCATACTTAGAATATGTAGAAGGAGAATTTAATACAAGATATGGATGGGAAGTATCAGAAGATGGAAGGACAGTTACAACAAGGTACTTAGAAGATAGCAAAATAACAAAAGCAACAGAAAATGCAGAAGGAAAAATAGTATTAGACTACAAAGAAGTACCAATAATGTGTAAAGTAAAAGAAATAGCCAAAACAAATGAAAAAATAACAAACATAGCAGACATAACAGAATACAAAGATGAAGACAAAAATCCAGTAAAAGACAGAGACTCTGAAAGTAACAATGTAGAGTTACCAAAAGATGAAGACTTACCATCATATAAAGATGATGAAGAAGGAGACTACATTCCAGGGCAAGAAGATGATGATGATTTCGAAAAAGTAATAATACCAATGGGAGAATTCGACTTAAGTTTAAGAAAATTTATAATAGCAACAAGTGAGGATACAACAATAGAAGATGGAGAATACTTAAAAAATGAAGATGGAACATATAAAAGAGCACCAATAGTAGATACATCAAAATTAAACACATTAGATGAAGACGGAAACAAAATAACAACAGCAATATACAACCATACAAAAGAACCATTAGTAGTAAAAAGAAATGACATAGTAGTATATATGATAAGAGTGTACAATGAAGGCGAAGAGGATGGATATGCAAGTGAAATAAAAGACCACTTACCACCATACTTAGAATATGTAGAAGGAGAATTTAATACAAGATATGGATGGGAAGTATCAGAAGATGGAAGGACAGTTACAACAAGGTACTTAGAAGATAGCAAAATAACAAAAGCAATGAAAAATG
>CARBKU010000219.1 GCA_948946035.1 uncultured Clostridia bacterium | reverse complement strand
CGAATGTAGAGTAATCAAGCTAGAAATTCTTAATTCATTTTTTGGAAAGAGTTCACATTTTGTGGAAGGGTGCCAAAAAATGAATTTAGAATTTCTGTGATGATTAGCTCGTCCTGAGTTTGTTTGAATATTTTTTATTAGAAGTTTTTTTATCTAATTAATTAAACTATGAATAGTAACTAGAGAATTATGGCAATATTTTTTAGCGACATTTCTTTGTTTTTTAATAACTGCTAAAAAAGATAGTATATAAATATTTTAACGATAAATTTTATTCATTTTGTTCTTTAAACCCAAGACCTACTACTTCCCTAGAATTTGTAATTATAATAAAACTATTTGAATCTATTTCTTTAGATATTTCCTTTATTTTAGAAATATCTCTTCTAGTTGCTGCACACATTAGTATTAATCTATCTTTATTAGTAAACATTCCTTTTCCATAAATTCCTGTTACTCCTCTTTTCACTTTTTCTTCTATCATTTTAGAAATTTCTTCATTTTTGTCAGAAATAATAAATAAAAGCTTTGTAAAATGAACTCCCTCAAATAAAATATCAATTACTTTTCCCATCAAATAAATTGCAATAGCAGAATATAAGCCTATTTCAATTTCTTTTAAAAATATTATATTTAAAATTACAATTACAGTATCTATCATAATAACTGTATTTCCAAGCTCCATACTTGGTCTATATTTTTTTGCAATAAAACTAATTAAATCACTACCACCAGTTGAAGAAGATAACTTAAATAAAATTGCTGTTCCTATTCCAATTACTATTCCACCATATACACAAGCCAAAAATTTGTCATTTGTAAGTGGTTTAAAATTATCTAGTAAATCGATAAACACAGATAAACTAATTGTGCCTATAAGTGATTTAACAAAAAATCTTTTACCAATTTTAAACACAGAAAATAAAAATAATGGAACATTAATAAGTATAATTGAAATTCCCATTGGTATATGAAATAAGTAATATAAAATAGTTGCAATACCAGAAATTCCACCTGTTGATAATTGATTTGGCAATAAAAATAGGGAAACACCTGTAGCCATTACAAAGGCTCCAAGTACTGTCCCTAAAATTTCTTTTACTATTTTATTTGTATTAAATTTCTCATCTACTTGCATAAAATCACCTTTATTACAAGTATTTGTATATTAATAATTTTTATACATTTATATTTCTTTTTTCTTCAATAAAATCATCATACGTTTTTAATACTTCTATTTTCGATTTTCCTTGTTTTATACTTTCATCTTGTTTTAAAACTAAATCAACATCATAAATCTCTTTTAATTTTAATACATTATCTTTTTTATGTCCTATTACATTATTCACATCAATAGGATTAATTCTTACTTCTACCTCTTTTACTTTTACATTTAATTGCTTAATTTTATACACTATAGCATCATACCATAAACCTGATTCTACCAATTGTCTAAATGCTGGATGATATGGTCCTGCAACTACTTCACTATTTTCTTCTGATGGATTTGCGATTTCTTCTGTGGTTTGTAAGCCTATTCTAATAATACTAATCTTCTTTTTATTGAACATATTAACTAATTCTTTACAAATTTCTACTGCTTGTACTAATGGTAATGGCTCATAATTCCCTTTTGTATAGTCTTTTTCAAGTTTTGTATTTTTTACAACTAAAACTGGATATATTCTTACTATTTTAGGTTTTAATTTTATTAAGGCTTTAGCTGTGTTTATCTCATCTATTCTTGTGCTTTCTGGAAGCCCCACCATCATTTGATGTCCTAATTCAAATCCATACCATCTAATTAATTTTGATGCTTTTATTACATCTTCAAAGCTATGGCCTCTATTAGATTTTTGCAAAATATAATTGTTTGCAGATTGAACACCTAATTCAATTGTTTTTACTTTATATTTTTTTAGTCTTTTTAATATTTTTTTATCTATACAATCTGGTCTTGTAGATATACGTATACTAGATACCTTTTTCTCTTTTATGTATTTATATGCAACTTGCAGTAATTCTTCTTGTTGTTCTTCTTCTATTGCTGTAAAACTTCCTCCAAAAAAGGCAATTTCTACTTCTGCATCTTCTTTTTCTATACTTGATAAATAGTCTTTTATTATTTTATCTGCTTCTTCTTTTGTCATATTCTTTTTTTGACCACTAATCGTTTTTTGATTACAAAATATACAGTCATTTGGACAACCTAAATGTGGTACAAATATTGGTATTATGTATTGCTTTTTCATTTTAAATTTCATTCCTTTCTTAAATCATCTAATGCTTTTTTGGCTGCATGCATTTGGGCATCTTTTTTGCTTTTTCCTTCCCCTTTTGCTAATATTTTTTTATTGCATTTTACTTGTGCTTCAAATCGTTTATTGTGATCTGGACCTGTTTCACTTATTATTTCATATTCTATTTTTACTTCCCCATGTTCTTGTAATTTTTCTTGCAATACTGTTTTGTAATCTTTGTCTCCTACATGTTTTGTTGCTTGTCGTATTTCACCTTCTAAATTTTGTATTATAAATTTGTCTGCCTCTTCTAATCCTCCATCTAAATAAATAGCTGCTATTACCGCTTCTACACTATCTGCTAATATTGCTGGCCTAGTATTTCCACCAGTCTTTTTTTCTGATTTACCTAGATACAAGAAATCACCAAAATCATGCATTTTTGCTATTTTGTATAAACTATCTTCACAAACTACGGTTGCTCTAACTTTGGTCATTTCTCCTTCTTTTAGATATGTGTAATTTTCATATAAGTATTTGCTTGTTATAAATTCTAATATACTGTCTCCTAAAAATTCTAGCTTTTCGTTGCTCTCTTTTCTGTGTTCATATGCATATGATGTGTGTGTGAGTGCTTTTTTTATTAGTTCTTTATCTTTAAATGTGTAGCTAATGTTTTTTTCTAATTGTTGTAATTCCATTTTTTTGCCTCCTTTTATGTTTTATATATTATATATCATTTTAAAGATTTTGCAAGCAATTTTGTAAAACTGTAAATTGTAACTGGAAATTTGTTACTACTCAGCCTTAGTCATATTTGCATAATTTTTTGGAAGTTTTGATTGAAAGTAATTGAGGTAGAAATATTTAATAATTTTTATGGAAAGAGTTCAAGCTTGCCTTGG
>CARBKU010000218.1 GCA_948946035.1 uncultured Clostridia bacterium | reverse complement strand
ATAATGAATATAAAAACTTAGTAGATAGATTAGACAAAGAAAAATTAGAAGAAGACATTGAAGTTCCACAAAATTTAGATAATACACTAAGGTTTTATCAAAAGACAGGATTTAAATGGTTAAAAATATTAGACTATTATAAATTTGGTGGTATTTTAGCAGATGATATGGGGCTAGGAAAGACAATACAAGTATTATCTATAATATTAAATTATATCATTAATGAAGATGAAAATATTATAGAGAGGCAAGAAACGCTAAAAGTAACAAAAAGTAAAAAAACTAGTTTAGTTATAGCACCAAGTTCACTTACACTAAATTGGCAAAATGAAGCAGAAAAATATGCTAAAGAATTAAAAACAATAGTTATAATGGGAAATTATTTACAAAGAAAAGAGTTAATAAACAATATTGAAAATTATGACTTAGTAATAACATCATATGATTTATTAAAAAGAGATATTGAATTATACAAAGAATATGAATTTAGATATGTAATTGCAGATGAGGCACAATATCTAAAAAATAGTAACACACAAAATGCAAAATCAATTAAGCAAATAAAAGCAGAGACAAGATATGCACTAACGGGAACGCCAATTGAAAATTCATTATCAGAGTTATGGTCAATTTTTGACTTTATAATGCCTGGGTATCTATTTTCATATAAAAAATTTAAAGCACTATATGAAGTTCCAATAATAAAAGATGAAAACCAAGAAGCAATGAATAAGTTAAAAATGTTAATAGAACCATTTATATTAAGAAGAACCAAAAAAGAAGTTCTAACAGAATTACCAGAAAAAACGGTAACAGTTTTAAATAATGAAATGGAAGAAGAACAAAAAAACATATATCTAAACTATTTGGCACAAACAAAGCAAGAAATATCAGAACAAATAGATATAAATGGATATGAAAATAGTCATATACAAATTTTAGCAGCATTAACAAGATTAAGACAAATATGTTGTCATCCAAGTTTATTTTTAGAAAACTATAAATCAAGTAGTAGTAAACTAGAACAATGTTTAGAAATAATAGAAGAAGCTATAAACTCAGGACACAAAATATTATTATTTTCAGGTTACACATCAATGTTTGAAATAATAGAAAAAGAACTAAAACAAAGAAAAATTGAATATTATAAACTAACAGGAGCAACAAAAGTAGAAGAAAGAATGAAACTAGTAGACGAATTTAACCAAAACTCAAAAGCTAAATTATTTCTAATATCACTAAAAGCAGGAGGAACTGGGCTAAACCTAACAGGTGCAGACATGGTTATACATTATGACCCATGGTGGAATGTATCAACAGAAAACCAAGCTACAGACAGAGCCTATAGAATAGGACAAAAACACAATGTACAGGTATATAAATTAATAACAAAAAATTCTATTGAAGAAAAGATATACGAATTGCAACAAAAAAAATCCATATTAATAGATAGTGTTTTAGATACAAAAGCATCATTTATAAATAAGCTATCAAAAGAGGAAATAATGGATTTATTTAATTGATGATTTTGAAAACCTACTATTTACATTAGCAGATAGGAGACTAATTTATGAAAGATTATATTACAGTTATAGGTGCAGGATTAGCAGGATCAGAGGCTGCATACCAGATTGCAAAGCAAGGAATAAAAGTAAAGTTATATGAAATGAAACCAACAAAATTTTCGCCAGCACATAATAGTAATGAGTTAGCAGAAATTGTTTGCAGCAATTCTTTTAAATCCAATCTATTAACAAATGCTTGTGGGTTACTTAAAGAGGAACTACGAAGATTAGGCTCTTTATTAATAAAGATAGCTGATGAAAACAGTGTACCAGCAGGACAAGCATTAGCAGTTGATAGAGAAAATTTTTCTAAAGAAGTAACAAAGAATATAAAAGGAAATTCTAATATAGAATTGATAAATGAAGAAGTTACTAATATAGAAGAAATGGCTAAAGATGGAATAGTAATAATAGCGACAGGACCACTTACATCGGATGGGTTACAAGAACAAATTCAAAAAATAACAGGTGTAGATAAATTGCATTTTTATGATGCAGCAGCACCAATTGTAACTAAAGAAAGTATTAATTTTGATATTGCATTTTATGGTGATAGATATAGCCAAGAAAAGAAAAAAGATGAGAGTGTAGAAGAATGGAAGAAAAGATTAGAAAAACAGAATAATGAAGAAAAGAGCTATATAAATCTTCCAATGAATAAAGAAGAGTATGAACAATTTTGGAATGAACTTGTAGAAGCGGAAGTAGTTAACTTACATGAATTTGAAAAAAAAGAAATATTTGAAGGATGTATGCCGATTGAAGTAATGGCAAAAAGAGGAATAGACACATTAAGATATGGACCATTAAAACCAGTAGGATTTGATGACCCAAGAACTGCGAAAAGACCATATGCAATAATTCAATTAAGGCAAGATGATAAATGTGCAACATTATATAACTTAGTAGGATTTCAAACTAACTTGAAATTTGGAGAACAAAAAAGAGTATTTAGTATGATACCAGGTTTAAAAGACGCTGAATTTATAAAATATGGTGTAATGCATAGAAATACATACATAAATTCTACGCAATTGTTAGATGAAACATACAATTTAAGAAAAAATGAAAATATATATTTTGCTGGTCAAATTACAGGTGTAGAAGGTTATGTTGAATCTATATCGTCTGGAATGGTAGCAGCTTTGAATGCAATTGATGATTTTAGGGACAGAGAAAAAAATCATCGCTTTTCAGATTATACGATTATAGGTGCTTTGGCAAAATATGTTTCATCTCCTAATTTGAAGTTTCAACCGATGAATGCTAATTTTGGTATTTTGCCTGAGTTAGATGGTAATAAAATAAAAGATAAAAAAGCTAGATATACTAAATTAGCAATGAGGAGTTTGGATAATTTAACAAAATTTTAAATAGTTCAAGGTATATAATTAAATTGAAATATATTGAATTATATATTTTTTGATTTACATGATTATTTAAATAATATAATTATGCCTTTTATTGCTATATTTTTACATTTTTGTTAAAATATCCACAAAACATTGAAAAGATTACATAAAACTGTTATAATAATAATTAGTAATATTTTATTAAAATATTTTTTGTATTCGAAAGGAAAAGGTTATGGGAAATAT
>CARBKU010000217.1 GCA_948946035.1 uncultured Clostridia bacterium | reverse complement strand
AGGAGATGTAGATGAAGAAAAACTTAAAGAAGGAGCAATTAGAGGATATATAGAAGGATTAGAAGATCCATATACAGAGTATATTTCTAAAGATGACATGAAGGACTTTATGGATGATACTACAGGTAATTTTGTTGGTGTAGGAATTTATATGGTAAAAGACGAAGAAAAAAACAAAGTTATGGTATTATCTCCAATAAAAGATAGTCCAGCAGAAAAAGCAGGAATATTACCAGGAGATTTAATTGTAAAAGTAGATGATGTAGAATATACTGCTGATGATATGTCAATATTATCAAACAAGATAAAAGGTCAAGCAGGAACAACTGTAAAGGTAGAAATATTAAGAGATGGAGAGACAAAAACATTTGAATTAAAAAGAGATAATATAAAAGTAAACCCTGTAGAAGGAAAAAAATTAGAAAATGATATTGGATATATAGAATTTACTTCATTTGATAAAGGAACTGCGGAAGATTTTAAAAAGAAATATAAAGAATTAGAAAGCCAAGGAATTAAATCATTAATTATAGATTTAAGAAATAATGGTGGAGGAATTGTTGACGAAGCTTTACAAATAGCTGATTATATAGTAGAAAAAGATGCTGTTTTATTATATGAAGTAGATAAGAATAATAATGAAGAAGTAGAAAAGTCAAAAAATAATCCAATTATAAATATGCCAATAATTATATTAACAAACAAAAATACAGCTAGTTCATCAGAAATTTTAGCGGGAGCATTAAAAGACTTAGGAAAAGCTAAAACAGTTGGTACAAAAACATATGGAAAAGGTGTAATACAACAATTACTATCATTACCAGATGGTAGTGGAATAAAAATTACATCAGAAAAATATTTAACACCAAATAAAACAGAAATAAATAAAATAGGTATTGAACCTGATGAAAAAGTAGAGTTACCAAGCACAGTAACAAATATTTTACGAGTAGAGGAAAAAGACGATACACAATTACAAAAAGCAATAGAAATGTTAAAATAATTTGAAAAAGGGAGAGAAAAATGAACTTGCCAAATAAACTAACAATATTTAGAATTATTTTAGTGCCAATAATGGTTATAATACCTTTTCTTGGAATTAAAGGAGAGTTTTTGCAAATACCAGTTTCGTTTTGGTTAATAGATGCAATATTTGTTATTGCATCTATTACAGATAAATTAGATGGATATTTGGCAAGAAAAAATAATCAAATAACCACTTTTGGAAAGTTTTTAGACCCATTAGCAGATAAAATATTGGTATTGGCTGCTATGATAATGTTAGTAGAAATGAATAGATTACCAGCATGGATTCCTATTATTGTATTATCAAGAGAATTTATAATTTCTGGTTATAGATTAATTGCAGTAGAAAAGGGTGGAATTGTTATAGCTGCTTCAAATTGGGGAAAATTGAAAACTGTTACTCAGATGATTGCTATTATTGTGGCTTTTATTGATTTAAATGCTTTTGGCACTTTCTTTTCTGGGAATTTACAAGGATTTGAATTATATTTAAATGTATTTGTCACTTGTATTATGCTGTTACAAACTATTGCAACAATTGTATCAGGTTTAGAATATATGAAAGGTGCAAGGAAGCTTTTAAAATAAAAAAGTTCTTGACAAATTAAAGTTTATGCCGTATATTATTAAAAGACTTTAATAATATCATATTAAGCGAAAAACAAGGAGGATAACCATGGAAGAAAAAGAAGTGTTATTAACACAAGAAGGATATAATAATTTAGAAAAAGAATTAAACTATTTAAGAACAGAAAAAAGAACAGAAATAGCAGATAGAATAAAAGTAGCATTAGGATTTGGAGATTTATCAGAAAACTCAGAATATGATGAAGCAAAAAATGCACAAGCAGAAAATGAAGTAAGAATTGCAGAATTAGAGAATAAAATAAGATATGCAAAAATAATAGATGAAAAAGACATTGATACAGAAACAGTACAAGTAGGAAACATTGTGCAAGTATTAGACATAGAATTTAATGAAAAAGTAGAATACACAATAGTTGGTTCAACAGAAGTAAATTTAGCAGAAAATAAAATATCAAACGAATCACCATTAGGAAAAGCTTTAATAGGAGCAAAGAAAAATCATACTATAGAAGTAAATGCTCCAGCAGGAATTATGAAATATAAAATTTTATCTATAAAAAAATAAAGAAAAGTTGTCAACAGGAACATTCCTAATGGCAACTTTTCTATTTTTCTTTTTAGTTTATTTTAATTGCTGATTCTAAAGCAAGTTTAATCATATTATTTAATCCATTTTGTCTTTCCTCAGCAGTAGCATTAGATTTTGGTAAATCAGAATTTACATTTGTATCGACAACACTCATTAAGCAAGATGCATTTTTATTTAACATTTTTGCTGTATAAAATAAGGCAAATGCTTCCATTTCTGAACCAATTGGTTGAAGATTTTTTGGTATTCTATCAAAAACTTTGTGTAAATCAGACATATATAAATCAAAAAATTCTGTACATACTGTTGTTCCTTTAACAACAGGAATTTGTATTTCTTTTGATGTTTTTTCTATAGTATTATTTAAGCTTGTAGAAGCAGGTACTAAATGACAGTCTTCGTTATTTGCACTTAGTGCAAAATTGCTTTCTGAATATACTTGTTCAGATAATATGATGTCAAATAGTTTTAGATTTGGAGAGTATCCTCCACAAGAACCAATTCTAATTATATTTTCTACATTGTAAAATTTGTATAGTTCATAAGAGTAAATTCCCATACTAGGCATTCCCATTCCAGAAGCCATTATAGTGATTTTTTGGTTTTCGTAGGTTCCTGTATATGCATACGTATTTCTTACTTCGTTTACTAGTTTATAGTCTTTTAAGAAATTTTCTGCAATATATTTGGCCCTTAATGGGTCTCCAGGCATTATTACTGTTTTTGCAATTTCTCCTAGGTTGGCACTGTTGTGTGGTGTAGACATTTTATTTTCCTCCTTTTTCATTTAAAATGTTTTATAATAGGTTTATAAATATAGTATTGATTATATGTTTATTAGTATAACAATAAATGTATAAAAATGCAAAGAAATTATGGCAATTGCTTAAAATTTATCATAATATTTAAGACGATTGTTTGGTTTAATGTCAATAATTTTTGATTATGATACCCTAAATGCATAAAATTATCTCTATAAAA
>CARBKU010000216.1:2566-3184 GCA_948946035.1 uncultured Clostridia bacterium | reverse complement strand
CATATTAGAAACCTATGATATAAAAAAAGATGAGAAAAGTTATTGTTTAGAAATAAAACAAGTAATAGAGTGTCTAAAATTATTGAATAAGGAAGAACAGACAAACATTAAAAATACAATGAAAGATATTTTAGAAGAAGGCGGAACTGTTAAAGATTACTTAATATATCTAGGACTTGGTTGCATTAATACACTAAATGAAAGCAATTCAGAACAAGAAGAGGAAGCTATGTAATAAAATTATATAGATATAATAGGGAGAAAGGAGGAACAGTAAAAAATGAATATTAGTGTAAGATATATGAATTTAACAAATGATAATCAAAATATTACAAAAGGAATTGCAACTATAAGTATTGATGACTGTTTTAACATTGAAGGTGTAACAGTAAAAAGAAGTAAAGAAGACAAGTTATATGTGCAATTACCACAACGACCATATTATGATAGAGAAACACAAGAAAAGAAATATAAAAACGCATGTTATCCAACTAATAAAGAAGTTAGAGAACAAATATCAGAAGTTGTTTTAGAAGCATATTATGAAAAATTAGAAGAAAGAAAAAATACTAGACAAGAAAATGATTTACAAGAAGATGAAGAAACAAGTTTATAATT
>CARBKU010000216.1:0-2556 GCA_948946035.1 uncultured Clostridia bacterium | reverse complement strand
ATGTCAAAAAAGGTGGACGTTTAGCTGATTACACGTTATAATCAAGATAGAAAAGGAGATGATCTTATGAAAAAGAAAATCTTAATAATATCTATCATATTAATAATTTTAACAATTATAATAAGTGTAATTATTTATAAAACAACACAAATTAAAACAATGGAAACGGCTACTATAAATGACATTAACACAGAAGAAAAATTAGAAAAAGAAACAGAAGAAAATAATTCAGAAACGAATGAAGAAAATTCAGAAAATACAGAAGACAAAAATATTGAAGGAACAGAAGAAAAAGCGAATTTAGAAACAAAAGAAGAAACTACTTTACAAGTAGCACAAACAACCAAAGAAAAAGACAGTTCAATAACTACAAAACAAAGTACAAATGAAAAAGCAAAAGAAGAAAAACCAAAGATAAATAATCAAGACAATGTAAAAAGTAATGTGCAACAAACAAGTACAAAAGAAGAAGTAAAGGTTACAGAAACTAAAAAAGAAACAAAAAAGATAGATCTATCAAAATATAGTTATTATGAAAATGCTCTAAATGGTGGTTATAAAGCATATATGAAAAGTAATAGTGAAATGAATAAACTAAGAGGACTAATAGATACTTGCATAAAAGAAATGGGGTATAAAAATGTAACTGTAATACCTTGTCAAACAAAACCAGCAAATTCACAAGCATTTACAGCCAATAAAACCAATGTAGAAAATAAAGTTTTTAACAGTGAAGATTTTACTATATATTATTATGCAGAGGCTGAATACCATATAACAGCAGAAGGAGCAGAATCTATATTTCAATATAGGTCATACATAAAAGTACAATAATTTTCAAAATACTTTCAAAAAACATTCATTGACGTATAAATTTGGAAGTGATAATATTCTAATATCAAAAATTATAAATATGAAAAGGAACTAGAAAATTTTCCCCTTTTAAAGCTAGTTCTTTTTTATATTTACTTAAAAATTTAAGGAGGTTAAAAAAATGACAAAGTCAAAAAACAAAATTGTAGCAACAATATTACTAGCAATAATAATTGTAACAAATATTTTACCAGTAGGAATAAGTTTAGCAGGACATAATGTTGGCGATTCAGTAGGATTAACCAGTATAGGTACAGTACCATATCATTTAAAAAGCCATGCAGTTTCAAGTGGTGGTTATGTAATAACACATTTAGCAGGTTATTATGAAGGTGGAACATTTTATCCAGCATACTGTCTAAACCATGATAGAGATGGAGTAGGAAATGTAGCAGATTATAGTGTAACATTAACAGAAATTTTAGGAGATCAAGCAACATATAATAAAATATGGAGAGTAGTTACAGCAAGTTATCCATATAGATCAGTTGAAAGTTTAGGAGTAAGTGATTGGAGATCAGCATACCAAGCAACCAAAATGGCAGTATATTGTGTTTTAGGACAAGTTGATGTGAATAGCTTTTATGCAAGTGATAGTGAAGGACAAGCAATAGTAAACCTAATACACAGATTAGTAAATGAAGGGGAAAATGGAACAAATACTTATAGAACACCAGTAGCAAATATAAATAAATCTGGAAATATGGCATTGAGTGGAGATTATTATGTTCAAAATTATACAGTAAGTTCAAATGTAGAAATTTCTAGTTATGACATAGCAAATACAAATTTTCCAGCAGGAACAAAAATAACCAATACTACAGGTGGAGAACAGAATAATTTTAGAAGTGGTGAAACATTTCAAGTAAGAATACCTAAAGACATTGTAGAAACACAAGACATTAATGGAAAATTAAGAGTGGATGTCAATTCAAAATCTTATGCTGTATTTTATGCAACAAACTATAATCCATCTTTACAAGATTATGCAGTAGCAGGGGATCCAATAGCATTAACAAGTTCCACAACTAATTTAACATTAAAAGCAAATACAGCAACTATAAAAATTAAAAAAATTGATGCTGATACAAAACAACCTATAAAAGACACAATTTATGAATTAATAAAAGAAGATGGAACTGTTATAGGTAGAGCAACAAGCGACAGTACAGGAAATTTGACATTTTATGAATTATATCAAGGCAATTATATTTTAAAGGAGATAAAAAGTAATGATGATTATGTAATATCTCAAGAAAGTATAGATGTAAAGGCAATTTATAACAAAGTAACAGCAGTAACACTTGAAAACAAACATAAAACAGGAAATTTAAAAGTATATAAAGTAGATAAAGACAATCATAAAATTACCTTAGGAAATGTAGAATTTGATTTATATAGTGAAGAATTTAAAAAAGTAATAGGAACATATAGAACAGATGTAAATCGGAGAAATCTATGTAGAAAATTTAAGAACTGGAAATTATAAATGGATTGAAAAGAACACTAATAAATGGTATAACCTAGCAGGAGATACAGAAATAAAAGTAGAATGGGATAAGACAAAAGAATCAACAATTGAAAATGAATTGAAAAAAGGACAAGTTAGAGTAATAAAAGTTGACCTAGACAATAAAGAAGTAAAATTGAAGGGTGTTAAATTCAATGTTTTAGATGAAAATA
>CARBKU010000215.1 GCA_948946035.1 uncultured Clostridia bacterium | reverse complement strand
TTCTGAGAGAAGCTTGAGGGGAAGTTCCTCAGGCTTACTTACTAACGGATTTAGTTTAGGAGAACAGGAAGAGAAATTAAAGGCACTTTGTAAATATAAAGATTATAAAATATATAAAGTTTACAAAGATGCAGGAATATCTGCAAAAGATATGGCAAATAGACCAGCATTTCAGCAAATGTTAGAAGATATGAAAGCAGGTAAAATCAATTATATTGTAGCCTATAAGTTAGATAGAGTTACAAGGTCTGTGAGAGATTTAGAAGTTTTAATATCAGAGTTAGAAAAGCATAACTGTTATCTCATTTGCGATAGAGACGAGTTTACATCTTTTTATGACAAAGTATTTAAATCTGCGAATTTATAATAAATAGTTACTTGTTTATTTTGGTCAATTTCAATTTTTTCAATTAAGCTATTTAGCATATAGGCTGTAATGTTTTCTTTTTTTAAGAAATCTTGTATAATTTTTTCATAATCTATAACATTTCTTTCAAACTTAACTGTATTTAATTCTTCAAGTTTTTTAGTTTTGGAATCTCTTTCATTAACTTTCTTCTCATACATTCTTGAAAAATCATTGTCATTGATAAGACCTTTTAGCTTATCTTCATATAATTTCTCAATTTGAAAATCTAAAACTTCAATAGCTTTTATTAAATTGATTTTTTCTTTATTAAGTTCAATTTCATTTTGAACATTGTTATTGTTATCATCAATAATTTGTTTGCATTTCTTTTTATCTAAATATTTTCTACATATATTTTGGACTTCTTCAATAACTGCATTTTCTAATTTTGTATAATTCATACAATGGGGAGTACAAAGCTTTAGTTTTGGTAAAGATTGATAAGTGCGACAATGCAAGTAAATTTGAGTATAGTTACCATTTTTATAGTGAGATGTACCAGCTCCTAATGTTTTACCACATTCTTTACAATATAACAGTCCTCGTAATAGTAAATTTAATGATTTTGTTCTAGTCTTATCTCTACTTTTTAAAAGTTCTTGAACTGCATAAAACTTTTTCTTATCAACAATAGGTTCATGTGTATTTGGAACAATAATCCAATCTTCTTTTTTATTATGAACAGGTTTCTTTAATTTGTAATTGATTTGAGTTTGCTTTCCTTGTACCATATTTCCAATATACATTTCATTTTTTAGTATTCTTCTAATAGTATCAGTTTTCCAAAGCAACGATAGTCTATACTCTTGACCCATTGTTTGAGAGGGGGTAGGTATATGTTCATCATTAAAAATATAAGCAATTTGGATTGATGATTTTCCCTCTAAATATAGGTCATATATTCTCCTTACATTTTTTGCATATTCTTCGTTAATGATAAGTTTATGGCAATTTTCTGGAGATTTCATATAGCCATAAGGTGCAAATTTTCCATTAAATAAACCATTGATAGCATTTCTATGTTTAGTAGCTTTTACTTTTTTAGATGTATCTCTAGCATAAAGGTCATTTAATACTGCTCTAAATGGTAATGTATCTGCAATTCCATTATCAATTTCGGAATCGTAGTTGTCTATAATAGATACAAACCTTACTTGATGTTCTGGAAAGTACTTTTCAATATATTCTCCAAAACTTATATAATCTCTACCAAGTCTTGAAGTATCTTTTACAATTACCATATTTACTTTTTTATCTTCAATGTCTTTTATCATTCTATTAAAATCAGGTCTATCAAAAGTAGTTCCAGAAATACCATCGTCGACATAAATGTCATAAATATTTAGATTATTTTCTTTTGCATATTGTTTTAAAATTTCTTTTTGGTTTGTTATACTGTTGCTTTCTCCTTGGAGTTCATCATCTCTTGATAATCTACAATATAAAGCACAGTTATATACTTTTGTGTTACTTACTAGCAATTTATCCTCCTTTTCCTTTAGTAAGTTCCACCTATAATTTATGTTCTTAATTTACCATGATTTAATATAAAAATCAATAGCCTAAATTATAGGTGGAAACTAAATTTTGTCTAAAATTTCTAAGTCAGTGCTATCGCACTTCCAAGAACTCAAAAAAAATAGCCCTTTCATAAAGTGCTAAAATCTTTGCCTATTCAATTAAACTGTTGCTCTTATGCAACTTGGATTTACTACATGTGTTACTCTTCTTGGTACATCAAAACCTACATTTATTCCATTTTTTAATATTAAATCACTACTTTTCTTATCATAATCAAACATTACTCTGTTCCAATTTGAAAATGCTTCATCAGATAGTTTCTTTTTAGTAGATAAATATTCGTTATCTTTGTTTATTTGTATTATCATTGCTTGATATTCTTGTTTGTCTGCTTGTCGCCTTTTATTGATATAATTTCTTTTACAAACTTTGTGTCTTTCTTTGCTTTGATTGGCTCGGTATTCTTTTTCTTCAATATATCTCTCATCTTTTTGAATAATTTTTGTTATATATGATTTACCGACACCAATTTGCTTTGCAATATCTGTTTGTCTTAAATGTTCATCATAAAAAAGTCTTGTTATTTCAGTTACTTTGTCTATTGTAATCACCTCCGTTTCGTTAAAAATTAGTTGTAGTGAATTTTTAGTCTACAACTTAAAACAATAATTATCTCAAAAAGTATTGTATTATTAAACTAATTATAGTATAATATAATTAGAATGTCAATAACAATTATTAAAAAAGTTAAAATTGTTTTTAACAAAACTTTATAGAATTTGATAGAAACGGAGGAAAGCATTGAAATGAGTATTGATTTACCAGAAGTAAAACATTTTGATGATTTTTATATTTGGTTTAACAAAGATGAAAAGAAAGAATATTATTCTACACCTATGTATTTTTATAAAGCTGATTTCTCATTTGATTTTAATGATAAAGAAAAAGATAATCATAAAAATGGTCGTACTAAAGGTGGTGGAACAAGATATATAAGGTGGAAAGAAGATGAAGGCACAGATATGGGATTAAAACAACCAGGTAGTTTATATTTTCCCTATATAGAAAGATTAGGACTGTTATTATTAAGATTTCTAAATGCTGATTTATCTACTTATGAAACAGCATACAAAGACTTCTTTTATGCCTATGGATTTGAAATATTGAAAGATATAGATAAAGACTATAAATTTGAATTAAAAGGAAAATATGAAGATGATGAAACATATCTAAAAGAAACTAAAAAAATATACGATATGCTAAAAGAACAACTTAT